>JABDDQ010000004.1:0-4075 GCA_013287545.1 Bacteroidota bacterium
AATAAGATTATTGATGCTTATCAGGAAAAATTCTCAGCCTTAGTAATAAAAAATAAAGCCTCATTAGCTGTATTGGCAGGCATTCAGCAATTAGACCCTAAAAAATATTTAAATTTATATAAAGATGTTGATGCTGCGCTTACAGCTAAATATCCAAACAGTAAATATTTAGCTAACCTTAAAAAAGATATAGCTGCTTTTGAAGCTCAAACACAAAAAACAAGTAAACTGGCTGTAGGCAACTCATTACCTGATTTTACATTAACCACCCCTGAAGGAAAACCATTAAGCATATCTTCATTTAAAGGTAAAGTTGTTTTGGTTGATTTTTGGGCAAGCTGGTGCGGCCCATGCCGTAAAGAAAACCCAAATGTAGTAGCTATCTACAAAAAGCTACATGCCAAAGGGTTTGATATATACAGTGTATCCTTAGATGATAATAAAGAAAAGTGGTTAAATGCTATTAAAGCTGATGGTTTAGTTTGGAACCATGCCAGCGATTTAAAAGGTTGGGATAATCAAGTAGCTAAGCAATTTGGCATCGATGCTATACCGTTTACTATTTTAATTGATAAAGAAGGTAAAATTATTGCAAAAGGCTTACGCGGAAAAGAATTAGAAACCACGGTACAAAGTGCTTTAGCTCAAAAATAGAATTACAAAATAATTGAAACAAAAAAGCAGGATAAACTTATCCTGCTTTTTTTATGAGTTTTAATAGGGTTTATTTTCCTAAGTCTTCAAAACTAACGTTACTACCGGTGCTTTCGGTAGTTGTTTCTGCAACAGGGGCGTTCTTTTTGATGAAATCAATGGCATCATTAAAGTTTTCGGTAAATTTTTCAAAGTCTTCTTTGTATAAAAACACTTTGTGTTTTTCGTAAGAAAACTTACCATCTTCAGTAAAACGTTTTTTACTTTCGGTTATAGTAAGATAGTAGTCGCCTCCGCGGGTTGAACGTACATCAAAAAAATAAGTGCGTTTGCCAGCTCGTACAGATTTTGAGTACAAGGCTTCTTCGTTATATCTTCCGTTTTCTTCAGTATTCATAGTATTTATTTTAGAGTACGTATGAACAAAAATAATAATTAACTGTTAAAAAACAATATATATCGAAAAAATTTTAACAAATGGATAAAATCACCGATACAAACACCTTACTCACCTCAGTTTGTGAATAATGTGTTATAAATCAAGTTTTGATAAAGCTTTAAAAGCTTCTTTTTCGATGTCCGAAATCTGATAAAGATAATCAGCCATCATATTAAAATCTTGCTGAGAGCTTAATCTGCCTTTATATATACCGGCTGCATGTACTGCTGCTGTGCGCCACAAATCACCTGATTTGGTAAACGATTTAGATATTTCTAATAGTCCATCATTAGGGATATAAGTATAAGCTTCTTGTAAAAAAGCACCATAAATAAACCTAAAGCCTCCGCCACCTGTGCCAATTTCTTCCTGCATGCGCACCAGTTGGGCCAAATACAAACCTGCTGTGTGCAAACCTAATTTATCTTTCCAGGTTTTTATTTTGCCTGCTGTATATTTTATACCATTAACACCAATTATGCTGCTGGGTGTTTTAATCATATAAAACACATTTTTTTTAATTCCACTTTTAATGGCGGCACGTATTTGTTCGGTTGTAACAGTAGTTTTTTCTTTAGGGTAGTAAATTTGTCCTTTAGGAGCTAAAGCTCCTTTAGCAAAACGGACACGCTCCAATTCGTAAGATGTAAGCGTGGTAACTGTTTCCATTACCGGGTCGCTTACTAAATAATTATCCCCTTCTTTTCCGTATACAATTATGTTATGGGCATTAAAATGAAAACGATATTCTTTTGGAAAATAACTTAAATAATAAACTCCAACCTGACAGCCAACGGGTCTATTAGCATGTAATTGCTCATCTAAAAACAATTGGGCCTTTTGTGGCGAGCTAAATTTTTTACGAACTACCGGAATATCTAATGCTTTACAAGTGCGTTTAAAAATAAGTCCGGGTAAAATACGAAACGCTATAGCCGGCCCATTGTTTATTTTTAAAAATGGAATTTGTATATAAAACAAACCTGAGCCAATGCCAAAAGCCAAAGGCTCGGTTATTTGAGTAACACCGGCATGTCGTAATAAATTTGTAGTAACGCCATTTTCGCAATGTGCCGCTTGTAAATGACTAAAATCAACTTTCATTAAGGTTCATTTTTTTTAAATTGTCTATGCTCACATCAAATACATCGGCGTATTTCTGTAATTTTTTATCGCTTAAAGCATTAAATACACTTGGGTTTAAATGTCGTTTTATTTGCCATTGCCAAAAGCCTGTATAGGCTGCCAGTGTTACATAATCCATTACTTTAATCTCAATAAAATAGAGTAGGGGACTAACCTCACCTTTAAGCGCTTGCTGCTTAGCTATTTCGGCGCGCTTATGTATATCATCCCAGGTTATGCCAAGCGCAGTGGTTTTAACTTCCCAACCGGTACTTAAATTGGTAACATAATTCCCTTTTTCATCAACGGCATAACAAACCTCTTTAGTAAAGTTTTTAAGCGAGCTGGGATCTTGCGGAACTTCTGTTTTTTTCATTACTATCTATTTGGTAGTACTTAATCCTAAAAAATAGCGCTTTTGTTTTTTTATTAAGCCAGATAAGAACGGAGCAAACAAAAGTCGGTAAATAAACAACACAATAGGGGCTACAATAAATAAGGCAATAATTAAATAGTATTTAAAAAACACAAGCGTGCGCTTTCTGTTTTTCGCCTTCTTTACCAAATTGCCCCAAATAGCAAATAATTTCTTCGCTCTGCCTTCTACAAACATTAAGTTGGTTTTTACTTCAATGGCTTTACTATCAACCAATTCTTGCTGCAAGGTGCCAAAGTTGTTTTTTGCTACATGTTGCTTTACAATTTGCCCGAATGTTTTCGTATTTAAAATGTCTGCATCTGCTACACCCGGTTTAGGAAAAATGCCCCATAACTTATCTTTTTTGCCCCACAGCATCCAATATAAAATGGTTACAGCGCTTACTAAATTGGTGTTTTTATCAACTAAAGCAATATTGCCAACTAATTTTGCACCTGAGT
The DNA here is from genome assembly GCA_013287545.1 of Bacteroidota bacterium. Classification (GTDB taxonomy): domain Bacteria; phylum Bacteroidota; class Bacteroidia; order B-17B0; family Aurantibacillaceae; genus PALSA-968. The sequence goes on from JABDDQ010000004.1 coordinate 3,098, forward strand.
TTCTAAGATAATCTTTTATGCGTTCATGCGCATTAATCCACATGTTGCGTGCACCAATTATAGTTACAACAGGGGTGTTATTCAACACTTTTTTAAAACTTTCATTTTCTAATAACGATGTAGTAGGAATACTGGGTGATAAAAACCAGGGCTGGTAACCTAATATAATTAAATCGTAAGATGTTTCTTTTAAAACAAAAGGCTGTAATTCGGTTGGTTTGCTTAAAACACTTTCGGGCATGGCATCAAAAAAACTATCGCTGCTCCAGGGGAAAGTAAATTTTGTAACAGGGTTTATGCAAACTTTTTCTACCATAAAATCTGAGCTTTCAAAAGGCATCAAAAAATTACTTACAATGTCGCCTAACTGCCCGGTTTGTGTATAATAAATAGCTAATATTTTTTTACTCATTTAGTTTCGGTACTTAAATTATGTAGTGTTTTAGATTGCCTGCTATATACTAAAACTACCTTTTGTATAATAGGAGTAAGCGTTCTATAATTTTTACGAATATATATGTTATCTTTTTCTAAATCGGTATGGTAGCCTAATATTTTAGGTACATTTTCTTGTATCATTAATCGTAGAAAATGGTACTCTGTGTTAGTACTATCTTTCTCTAAAGCGTTTTCTAATTTGTTTTTCCCTGATTTAAAAGTAGTCAGCTTATCTTTTTTATTAACTAGTATACCTGCTTTCTTTAATAGTAAAGCACCTTCATAAGCTTGCTGTTCTTTTATAGATGAGCTTTGTACTATATTTAGTTGCTGATTAATTTTTAAGCTATCAGTAGTTTCTATTGTTTGATAAAAAAGGGCTTTATCAAACTTTTGTCCCATTATTGATAAACTAAATAACGTGCATAAAAAAAAACTAATATTTGTTAGCGACATTTAATATGTTGTAAGTTTGCAAAACTAAGCATTTATAAATGTTTTCTATAACGGTATCAGGCGTACTAAACTCAATAGCAACAT
>JABDDQ010000004.1:4085-72010 GCA_013287545.1 Bacteroidota bacterium
GTACCGAAACTAAATGAGTAAAAAAATATTAGCTATTTATTATACACAAACCGGGCAGTTAGGCGACATTTAATATGTTGTAAGTTTGCAAAACTAAGCATTTATAAAATGAACATAGCACTTTTTGGTTATGGTAAAATGGGTAAAGAAATTGAGCAAATTGCTTTACAACGAAACCACACCATAGTTTTAAAAATAGATAAACATAATATAAATGATATAACACAGCAGCAGTTAAAACAAGCCGATGTTGCTATTGAGTTTAGTACGCCTGATACCGTTATAGAAAACATTTATAAATGCTTTGATGCTAATTTGCCTATAGTGGTGGGAGCTACAGGTTGGTATAATAAGTTTGATGAAATAAAACAAGCTTGCTTAAAAAACAACCAATCACTTTTTTATGCCACCAATTTTAGTTTGGGGGTAAACTTATTTTTTAAAATGAATGAACAAATAGCTAAAATGATGAATGGTTTTAGTGATTATGAAGTGGCTATGCAAGAAATTCATCACATTCATAAACTTGATAAGCCAAGCGGCACAGCCATTACAACTGCCGAACGAGTTTTAGCCAACCATGCTCAAAAAAATAAATGGAGTATAGCTACTAATGCCGATAAAAATTTATTTATCGATGTAGTTCGTACCGATGAAGTACCAGGCACTCATACTGTTTCATATACATCTGCTGTTGATGAGATCTCCATCACCCATAAAGCATTTAACCGCAAAGGCTTCGCATTGGGCGCTGTTTTAGCCGCAGAATTTATTCTGCATAAAAAAGGTGTTTATACTATGAATGATTTATTAAATTTATAACCTAAAGAATTATATATGCTTCTAAAAAACGATAAAAAAACAATTCGCGCCTGGACTTTTTACGATTGGGCAAATTCGGTTTATCCATTAGTAATTTCATCGGCTATCTTTCCCATTTTTTATGAAAAAGTAACCAAAAATGATTTAAACGGCCTAATCCCTTTTTGTGGAGGTTCGTTTATAAATACAGCTTTTTATGGTTATGTAGTAGCTGTATCCTATCTTATTGTCGCCTTTTCATCACCTTTATTATCTGGCATGGCCGATTATTCAGATGGTAAGAAAAGATTTCTTAAAATGTTCTGTTATTTAGGCTCTCTTAGTTGTATTGCCTTAAGCTTTTTTAGTACCGAACATATTATATTAAGCATGCTGGCATTAATGCTTGCCAGCGTAGGTTATTGGGGTAGTTTAGTTTTTTACAATGCTTATTTACCAGAAATTGCAGACCCCGACCAACACGATAAAATTAGTGCCCGTGGTTTTGCTATGGGTTATGTGGGTAGCTCTTTATTACTAATTGCTATTTTAGTATTGGCTGTTTTTACCAAAACTATTCCTAAAATACAATATACTTTTGCCTTAGTAGGTTTATGGTGGATAGTTTTTTCACAAGTTACATTCAGACGTTTGCCCGCTTCAGTTAAGCAAGATGGTCAAAAAAAACATTTATTAAGTAGCGGTTATAAAGAACTTAAAAACGTTTGGATAGACTTAAAACAACGCTTGCAATTACGTCGTTTTTTAACCAGTTATTTTATGTACAACATGGGCGTGCAAACCGTTATGATAATGGCTGTACCTTTTGCTACTAAGGCCATTAATTGGAAAGATGAAAATCAACAACAACAAAGTTTAATTATATCTATTTTAATTATTCAATTTTTGGGTGTAGCGGGAGCATTTATGATGTCTAAACTATCATCTATTATAGGCAACATAAAAACAATAGGTCTTAACATTGTTATTTGGGCAGCTATTTGTGTTTATACGTACTTATTGGTTGATAGCCCTATGGAGTTTTATATAGTAGCAGCATGTGTTGGTTTGGTAATGGGTGGCATACAAGCTTTATCGCGTAGCACCTATTCTAAAATGTTACCCGAAACTAAAGACCATGCCAGTTACTTTAGTTTTTATGATGTGAGCGAAAAAATAGGTTTGGCCATTGGTACTACTACTTTTGGCTTAATTGAAGATGTAACAGGAGGAATTAGAAACTCAGTTTTATCACTAATTTTAATCTTTATAGTAGGTTTTGTCCTATTGTTACGCGTTCCAAAGGAGCAGTAAATTAAATTTCAAAGCATTTACGCTCTAATAACTTCTTTATTAATTTGTTAATTAACCTTTAGAATATAACTACTCACCTCTATTTGTTGCAGTTTAGTTGTTTTTAAACTATATTTGCTTAATTATTAACGATTTAACTATTCGTGAAAAAAAGGTTTCTTTTCATGGTACTTTCTTTGTCTGTATTTTTACAGGTGCAAAGCCAAGTATATAATAAACCTCATTCATGTATGAGTGAAGCTCCTTCACTCTATAACTGGCAAGATATAGAAGCCAAATTAACCAAGCGTTTACAAATTACACCTGCCGATTGTAAAAACTTTTTTAGATATGCAGCTAAACTAAAATATTTGAAAATAGAAGAATATCAAACTCTTGTAAAAGAAGGGGCTATAACCAAAGCAAATGCACAACAATATTGGGTAGATAAATTGCCTTATTTTGAAGATGTCTATAAATTCAAATACTTACTTGCTATTGAAAAAGAAAAAGCTGATGCAGAGAAAAGAAATTTAGAATTAAAAAGCGGCTTGCTTAATAAAACGGCAAGTACCAGTTGTAATAACTTAGATTTCTCTGCGGGTAATTTAAGTAACTGGACGGGAAAATGGAATAATGGGGGATCTTCCAATAATATGACAGACCCTACTACCGGGCAGATTTATGGTTATGGAGGTTTAACGGTTACAGGTCTTAACTCAAGCCCAACCGGATACAATAGTATGGGCTATGTACATGAAATATGTACAGGTGGCACTGATAGAAACGTGCCAATTAGCACAGTCCCTCCGGGACATTCTTATTCTCTGCGTTTAGGAGACGATAGTGCTTATATAGAAAATATAAATAGTACAAACAAGTATCCATTTAATCATCAAATCATTTCTAATACTTTTGCTGTAACAGCTTCATCTAAAACCATCACGTATTGGTATGCAGTAGTTTTAAGTCAAGGTATAGGTGCAATACACCCCCCTGTTGACCAACCTTATTTTAGAATACGCATGTATGATGGAACAGGAGCTGAAATAACCTGTGCCAATTACGATGTAAATGTGGCTACAGCAGCTAATGTTGGTGGCTTTGATAGTTTGGCCGCTCCTGGAAACACTAATGAATTTTATTATAGAAATTGGACACCTGTTTTTATACCTTTAGATAATTACATGGGGCAAAATATTACGATAACTTTTGAAAGTTCTGATTGTGATAAAGGAGGACATTTTGGATATGCTTATCTTGCGGTAGATTGTGCTCCTGAAGCGGTTGTTGTAAATCAAACACAACCATGCGTAGGAGGAGATGCTACCCTGACAGCACCCGCAGGATTGGCTACATATACTTGGACCGGACCAGGCATAGTAGGTTCAAACACAGTGCAGGTAGCTAGTGCCAACGTTGGGGGTACATATACAGTTAGCATGACAACTTTTGCTAATGCAGGGCAAACCGGTTGTGTACTTACTTTGTCTGCCAGCGTAGCTAGCTCTACGTTATCTCCGGTAGCTTCATTTTCGGCTACAACACCTTGTTTAAATAATAGTACTCAGTTTACCGATGAATCTACTTTAGCTGCTAATCAGGGAACTCTTGATGCATGGAATTGGACCTTTGGAGATGGTGCAACATCTACTTCAAGTAACCCAACACACACCTATGCTACTGCGGGTTCATTTCCTGTAAGTTATTCTATAACCAGTTCAGAAGGGTGTACAGCAACTTATAGTACAATGGTTACTGTAAACCCTATACCTACAGCTTCTTTTATAGCAGATACTGTTTGTAAACAACTCGTTACAACATTTACAAACACATCAACCGGCGGAACATCCTACAATTGGAATTTTGGAGATGGTGCAGGTACTTCAGTTGTTAAAAACCCCACATATATCTATACTAATTCAGGTACTTTTGTGGCTACTTTAACGGTAACAAATAGCTTTAATTGTCCGGTAACTACAACCAATAGTGTTGAAGTAACTGCCAATGCAATTGTAGCTTATTCAACACCAACGGTTTGTGTAGGTTCAAATTCTGTTTTTAATAATACATCTACGCCTACTACAAACGTAGCATATAATTGGAATTTTGGTGATGCTACAAATCCGGCAGATACATCAAATTTGCAAAACCCTACCTATCTTTATCCCACTGCTGGTACTTATACGGTTGATTTAACAATAACATCTACAAGTGGTTGTGTTTCATCAAAAATAATTACTGTAAACGTAAACCCAATACCGCAGGTTGCAGTTACATCGCCACCTCCTTATTGTTGGAATGATGTTGTGCCTCCTCCTACATATACACCTTCGCCAAATGCAAATGTTGCTTACTCCTGGGTAAACAACAACCCATCTATTGGCTTGGCTCAAACTAATGGAGTTGGTGTTACACCACAATTTACTGCCGCAGTAAATAATACAGGGACAAATATTTTAGGTGTTATAACAGTTACACCTTCTTTAAATGGATGTACCGGTTCGCCAGAAAGTTATACTGTTGTCGTAAAACCTACGCCTTCGGTTACTCATGGTAACTTAGAGTATTGTCCTAACGCAGTTGTATCTGCTGATACAATAACTGCTGTACCTGCAAATGCCACTATTACTTGGAATACAATAAACACTCCTTTTATTGGTTTATCTACTACAAACGGAAGTACACTTATTCCTTCATTTACATCAGTAGGTTCTGCTTCCGGACAACAAAGCAACCTTATTGTGGTTACTGATACTTTAAATGGTTGTGCAGGACCACCAATAACGTTTTCTATAACGGTTGATCCAAATCCGGTAGCTAAGTTTTATTATGTAGGTGCTTGTGATGGGAATAATACGCAATTTGTAGACGAGTCTACTTCCGCCGGAAGCCCAATCTCTCAATGGAATTGGAATTTTGGAACCGGAACATCTACCATAAAAGACCCATCTTTTTTATTGACGCCGGCTAATACAACATTTGCGGTAAGCTTAACGGTTACCACACTTGCCGGTTGTAAAAATAATGTTACCGAATCGGTATTTGTTAACCCAAGTGCGAAAGTTGATTTTTTTGCAGATTCAGTAAGTTGCACCCCATTGAAAACTATATTTACGGATGTTGTTTCTATACCGGTAAAAACTTGGACGTGGGATTTTGGCAACTCCTCAACGGCTACTTATACCACGCAAACAATAGCGCAACAAACATATACTAATGGCTCGCATACTCAAACCAATTATTATTCAGTATCGTTAACTGTAGTAACCGATAGTAATTGTGTTACTACAATTACCAAACCTAATTACATAACGGTATATCCAAAACCATTGGCAGGTTTTGCATGGGGGCCTAAAGATGCTGATATTATTGACCCACTTGTCTATTTTCAAAACCAATCAATAGGTGCATCAGGTCCACATGCTTATAACTGGAATTTTGGAGACTATTATGAAACCGTTGATTCACTTAATTATTCAACTATAGCAAACCCTCAGCATGCATATAGCGAACAAGCACCCGGTGATTATGTAGTAACTCAAATTGTTCAAAATATATATGGTTGCGCAGATACAATTAGAGAAATTGTAATTATTAACGATGCAGTTACATTTTATATTCCTAATGCTTTTTCGCCTAATGGCGATGGTACAAATGAGGGCTTTAAAGGTGAGGGGATAGGCATTAAGGATAATACATACAATATGTGGATTTTTGATCGTTGGGGTTTAATGATTTTTCATGCAACTAATTTAGAAACCAGTTGGGATGGACGTAAAAATGGTGATATTGTACAAGAAGATGTTTATGTTTGGAAGGTGAGTTTTTACGACGATTTTAATAAATCGCACGATTATCATGGTACAGTTACCGTGGTTAGATAAAATAAATTAGTTAATCATTAAATTATATTGTACATTTGCGTGCTTCTTTAAAGAAGATTGTATCTCAGTCTATTTGTAACAAACATTGCAATCCGATAAATTTTACATTTTCTTAATTAAGTAACCGAAAGGGTGTATTTAGTATTTACGCGCGCTTTTGATTAAATTTAAACAAATACAAAATAAATAAAACAAAACAAAAAATGAAAAACGGAGTAGTAAAATTTTTTAATGAAACCAAAGGTTTCGGATTCATTAAAACAGAAGGAACAGGTGAAGAAATCTTTGTTCATGTATCAGGTATCCAAGACGAAATTCGTGAAAACGATAACGTAACTTTTGATGTACAAGAAGGTAAAAAAGGATTAAATGCTGTTAACGTAAAACTTGCATAATTTATATTTCCTATAAAAGAAACGCCGGCTTTTAGTCGGCGTTTTTTGTTTTATATAAGATCTAATTTCTCTCTAACTATATACATTATTAAAGCCCAAACTGTAACAAAAGTATTTTGGCTAAAAAAACTTTAAACCACTGATAATTAGTAAAAAAGTGTATCTTTGCCCCCTATTTTTAAAAGCTTAATAAATGACCAAAGCCGACATAGTAAATGAGATAGCTGAAAAAACAGGGGTAGAACGTACCATTGTATTAAATACAGTTGAATCTTTTATGAAGGTTGTTAAAAACAATATGACCCAAGGTAAAAATATTTACCTGCGTGGGTTTGGTACTTTTTTATGTAAAAAACGTGCAGCTAAAATTGGCCGTAATATTACCAAAAACCAGGCTGTACACATTCCGGCGCACTTTATACCTGCTTTTAAACCTGCCAAAACATTTGCAGATAAGATTAAGAAAAACGTTAAAGCAGAATGAAAAATACCCGTACGCTACAGCTAATTGTAGTTACTTGTTCTGTTATATTATTTGTTCTTTTATTTATTGCCAACAAAAAACCGGTTAAAAAAGCCGAGGATATTGCTGAAAAAACTACAACGCAAGTTGTAGATATTAAAGTATATGTAGATGCGCTTATATCTGCCATGTCTGATAAAGACAAGAAAGAATATGAAGCACTTGACAAAAAAGCTATCGATACAACAGGCATAAATGCTGTAGTGGAATTTTTCAATATCAAAAAACTACCTGTAGCATCTTGTTTTTACTATCAAAAGAAAGCTGAAAAAATAAACTCCGCTAAAGTGTGGTGCGATGCAGGTAACCGCTATTTTTATTCGGTAGGGTTTATAAAAGATAAAAACCAAGCACAAAGCCTTTACCAAAGCGCTATGTTTTGCTACAATAAGTCTTTATCTATTCAACCAAATTATAGTCAGGCTAAAATTCAATTAGCATCTTGTTATGTTGAAGGAAGCACCGACCCTATGAAAGGTATAGGAATGCTTAAAGAAGTTGAACTGGCTGATAGCACAAACATACAAGTGCAAATGGTTTTAGGTGCTTTTGCAGTAAAATCGGGTCAGTTTGATAAAGCAGAAGTTCGCTATCAAAAAGTACTTAAAATAAACCCTGAATATTTGGAAGCCTATTTATTTCTGGCTGATATTTATGAGAAAAAAGGAGAGAAAACGAAAACAATTGAGACACTGGAAAAATACGTGGCTTTAACGCCCGACAAAGAAATTAGAGAACAAATTAAAAAATATATACAACAATTAAAAAGTAATGTTTAACCAGCCGAGGTTATAAACCAAAGCACAAAAATAAATTCTATGCCAAGCGGAAAGAAAAGAAAACGTCATAAAATGGCCACTCATAAGCGTAAAAAACGTCTTAGAAAGAACCGTCATAAAAAGAAATAATCTATTTCTTTAAATAATTCGCCTTAGGCTGAAAAGAGCATATCTTTTCAGCTTTTGGCGCATATATATATTCAATCATATTTATCGTGAATTACGAACTGATTATAAACAAAACCTCGGACGAGATTGTCATAGCTTTGCTTAATGACAAGCGTTTGATAGAGTTGCATCGCGAAAAAGGTAATCTAAAGTGGGCTGTTGGTGATATTTATTTAGGCAAAGTGGGGAAGGTTATGACCGGACTTAATGCTGCTTTTATAGATGTCGGTTACGAAAAAGACGCTTTTTTACACTATTTAGATTTAGGCCCGCAGGCAGCTACACTTACCAAATTTGTTGAACAGGTAAAATCGGGCAAACAAACTACATCTAACCTGATGTATTTTAAAGCCGAAAAAGATATACCTAAAGATGGTAAAATAAATACACTTGTAAAAAGTGGACAAGATATTTTAATACAGGTTGCTAAAGAACCTATTTCTGCAAAAGGGCCTCGTGTTACTTGCGAAATTTCTTTAGCCGGTCGTTTTTTAGTACTTATTCCTTTTGCAGATAAAGTTTCTATCTCTTCTAAAATAAGAAGTCAGGAAGAAAAAGTTCGCCTTAAAGAACTGGTGCAAAATATTAAACCAAAAAATTTTGGTGTAATTATTCGTACCGTAGCCGAAGGTAAAACTGTAGCTGAGGTAGAAGCTGATTTAAACGATTTAGTAGCTAAGTGGGAAGAGTGTTTTAAAACCCTTAAAACGGCTCAACCGCCTGCTCGTGTGCTTGGCGAAGTTGATAGAACCAATGCTTTGTTACGTGATATACTGAACGAAAAATTTTCGGCAGTACACATCAACGATAAACAAATACATACGGATATAACTACGTATCTTAAAAATATTGCGCCCGACCAACTAAGCATTATTAAATCGTACGATAGTAAAATTCCAATTTTTGATAGTTTCGGTATTGAAAAGCAGATAAAATCGCTTTTTGGCAAAACAGTTCACTTAAAAAGTGGAGCTTATTTAATAGTTGAGCACACCGAAGCCTTACACGTTATTGATGTAAATAGCGGAAACCGTGCAAAATCAACCAATACGCAAGATGAAAATGCTTTAGAGGTTAACCTGGAAGCTGCCGCTGAAATTGCTCGTCAACTAAGACTGCGTGATATGGGTGGCATTATTGTGGTTGACTTTATTGATATGCGTAACCCTGAGTATCGTCGTGAACTTTTTGAGAAATTTAAAGAGTTTATGAAAACCGATAGGGCTAAGCATAATGTTTTGCCACCAAGTAAATTTGGTTTAATACAGCTTACCCGTCAGCGTGTGCGCCCTGAAATGAATGTTGATGTGCAAGAAGTTTGTCCAAGTTGTAACGGTACAGGTAAAGTACAACCAAGTGTGTTGTTTGTTGAACAAATTGAAAGCGCCTTAAAATACATTGTAAAAGAACAAAACTTAAAGAAAATAACTCTTTGTGTACATCCTTATATTGAGGCTTTTATAACAAAAGGTTTCTTTTGGAATAGTCTTCTACATAAATGGAAAAAAGCTACCGGTTGTAAAATAACTGTACGTAGCATGGCTTCTTTTGCCTTTACACAGTTTAAGTTTTATAACGAGGCCGACGACGAAATAATCATGTAGTCGATTAATTAAAATATTGTATCAATAATTCAATAAGCACAATATGGAACACTCACAAATAAAAGAATATATACAAGCTAATAAACAACGTTTCTTAGATGAGTTAATTGAACTTTTAAAAATTCCATCAATCAGTGCTAAGCCCGAACACGCACCTGATATGCAACGCATGGCAGAAGCTGTAAAAGCAAAGTTGATTGCTGCGGGGGCAGATAAAGCTGAGGTGTGTGCTACCAAAGGTTACCCGGTTGTGTATGCCGAAAAAATTATTGATGCTAAACTCCCTACTGTTTTAGTTTACGGACATTATGATGTGCAACCTGCTGATCCATTAAATTTATGGGATTCTCCACCGTTTGAACCTGTAATTAAAAAAACAGCTGTACACCCTGATGGGGCTATTTTTGCCCGTGGTTCGTGTGATGATAAAGGGCAAGCTTACATGCACATTAAGGCATTTGAGTTTATGATGAAAACCAACACCCTGCCTTGCAACGTAAAATTTATGATTGAAGGTGAAGAAGAGGTTGGCTCAGCGAACCTGGGTGCGTGGGTAGTTGAAAACAAACAACGTTTAAAAGCCGATGTAATTTTAATTTCTGATACATCTATTATTGCAAATGATACGCCTTCTATTGATGTGGGTTTACGTGGTTTGGCCTATATGGAAGTTGAGGTTACCGGACCAAACAGAGATTTGCATAGTGGTGTTTATGGTGGCGCGGTAGCCAACCCTATAAATATTTTGTGCAAAATGATTGCATCTATGCACGATGAAAATAACCATATTACCATTCCCGGTTTTTATGATGAGGTAATGCAACTTTCTGCCGATGAAAGAACAGATTTAAATAAAGCTCCTTTTAACTTAAACGACTTTAAAAAAGATTTAGACATTGTTGAAGAACGTGGCGAAAAAGGATATACTACAAACGAGCGTACAGGCATTCGTCCAACGCTTGATGTAAATGGTATTTGGGGTGGTTACACAGGCGATGGCGCTAAAACAGTACTTCCTTCAAAAGCCTTTGCTAAAATATCTATGCGTTTAGTTCCTAATCAAGGTTCAGATAAAATAAGCAATTTATTTGCAAAACATTTTGAAAGCATTGCGCCTAAATCGGTAAAAGTAAAAGTAACTGCCCATCATGGCGGGGAGCCTGTTGTGGTGTCAACTTCTTCAAATGCATATAAAGCAGCTGCAAAAGCCATGGAGCAAACCTATGGCAAAACTCCTATCCCTACTCGTGGTGGTGGTAGTATACCAATTGTTGCCTTATTTAAAAAAGAATTAGGTTTAGATTCTATACTATTTGGTTTTGGTTTAGATAGCGATGCATTACATTCACCTAACGAGCATTACGGTGTGTTTAATTACTTAAAGGGCATAGAAACTATTCCGTTATTCTACAAAAACTACACAGCAAGTGCTAAGTAGTTATGAGCCTACCCGATATTATAAATTCGGTTGGGGTATCTTTAGTCTTATTGGCTTTTTTTCTACTTACGCTGAAAAAAATAAACATGCAAAATGTTTATTATAATCTTTTAAATTTTGTTGGCGCGGGTTTAGCATGTTATGGCTCCTATTTAATTAAAGCTATGCCGTTTGCTGTATTAGAAGGTGTATGGTGCTTGGTTGCTTTTTATGGTTTAGTAAAAAAGAAATAATAAGTATTTTTTATAAAAACTAAACAACGTATTCTGAAAAAATAGCGTAAATTTAATATAGCAAATCACAGTTGCTCTTTTGTGAAGTTTAACAAAATTCTATACAGTCTTTTTTTTGTAAGCCTTGTGCGATTGTTATCTGCACAGACGTATAATTTTGAAACCATAAGTCTTGAAAATGGTTTACCTCAGGCTCAAGTTACTTGTATAAAAGAAGACACACGTGGTTATTTATGGATTGGCACCCAAGGTGGTGGCGTTGCTTGTTTTGATGGTGTGAAATTTAAAGTATATGATGAGCTTGCAGGCATTGCAGGAAATATTATTACCGCTATAGATGAAGATTTAAACGGGCATATTTGGATTGGAACTACCTATGGTGGTGTTACTCGTTTTGACGGAAAGAACTTTTTTAATCTTACTAAGGAAAATGGCTTGCTTGAAAATAGTGTTACAGCTATAACTGTAGATAAAAAAAACAAAGTTTACATAGCTACTTCCGAAGGTCTTAATACGGTTGACAATAAAATAGTTTCAGCAATAAAGCCGGAGTTGTTTTCTCATACAAAAAATATTGAAAAAGTTTTAAAAGATAAACAAAGCAAACTTTGGTTTTTAGCAAACAACGAAGTGTTTTTGTACAATAATTATGAATGGATAAACATTAATAATCTATTTAAAATAAAACCTGCTGTTAATGCATTGGCTCAAGATAAATCGGGTAATTTATGGTTATCAGTTAAAGGAGAAGGCTTGTTTATTTTATCTAAAAAAAATAACGATGCATATCAAATTATACCGTATCAAAAAAATGATGAGTTAAAAAAATTAGACATTCAGCATATTATTTTTGATAACCATAATAATATTTGGCTTTGTACTAATGGTGCCGGCATAGCTAAATTGGATGGAAAAAAAATGCAATTTTTTAATAGAGCAAACGGGTTTAAAGCAGATGTTGTAACAACGGTTTGCGAAGATAGGAGCGGAAACCTTTGGTTTGGTACAAATGGAGAAGGGATTATAAAATATAATCCATCACCATTTGTGTATTACGATAATTTACCCGGTTTTGATGTCAGTAACATATTTGGTATAATGGCCGATAAAGAAAATAATTTATGGGCATCTCCAAACGGAACGGAAGTAATAAAATACAACGAAAAGAGTACGGTAAAATTTAATGCAAAAAATGGCTTACCTATAAAAGGAGCTCGTGTTATTGTGCAGGATAAAAAAGGCATTGTTTGGGTTGGTGGTAGTAATGGTTTGTTTTCTATAAATAATACTATTGTAAAAAAATATGCGCTACTGCCTGATAGTACTGCGGTACGTTCTATATTATTTGATAAAAATAATAATATGTGGATTGGAACTTCGGGGCAAGGTTTATATTGTTTTCAAGGAAATAATATAAATCATTACAGTAAACAAAACGGACTAACACACGATTATATACATGCTCTTTACCAAGATACACGAGGCATTATTTGGATAGGTACCGGTTTTGGAGTAAACTATATACAAAACGGAAAAATTAATAATTGCCGCAACGTAAAAGAGTTTTGCAATGATTATATAGGTTCTATTACTGAAGACAGGCAAGGCAATATGTACTTTGGAACGGATAGATGTGTGGTACAATATAATCGTACCAAATTTAGAGCGTACTCGCAAGCTGATGGGTTGGCTTCATCAACCATATACTCCTTAATTACAGATAATTTGGGTAACGTGTGGGTGGGTACAAACAAGGGGATAGATAAATTAAATATATCATCTAAAGGAGAAATTGTTCGTATAAAAAACTACTCGTATCAAGAAGGGTTTAAAGGCATAGAGTGTAATACACGCGCTGTTACTAAAGATAGAGCCGGTAATTTATTTTTTGCAACTATAAAAGGCATAATAGAATATGTGCCTGCTAATGATGTAAGTATAGAAACCAGACCGACCATGCACATTACGGGCATAGATGCTTTTTCTAAACCGTTTGATTTTGATAAAAATGGATACACAACAACCGGATGGTTTCATTTACCGGTAGAACCAACATTTAGTTACGATAATAATTACTTAACGTTTAAATTTATTGGCATTAACATGTATGCGGCTCCAAGAATTAAATACCAGTACATGTTGGAGGGTTTAAATACACAATGGCTTAAAACAAATGAAACGCAGGTTACTTATACAAATCTTAAACCGGGGCATTATGTATTTAAAGTAAAGGCCTATGCCGATTCTCCTTTTAATTATACGCTTACACAATATAGTTTTAATATAGCTACTCCTTTTTGGAAAACGGCTTGGTTTTATTTTTTAATTATTATTTTGGTTGGCATTGCCTTTTATTGGTTTGTTCAATACAGGATTAAATTTACCATACTGAAAAATAAAAAATTAGAACATCATGTTGATATGCGTACTGCGGAGATTTTAAAACAAAAGCAGGAAATAGAATATCTTTTTAAAGAAGTACACCATCGGGTAAAAAATAATTTACAGGTAATAAATAGCCTTTTAAACCTACAGAAATTTTATATTGATGATAAAAAGATGCTGGATATTTTTCAGGATTGCCAGAACCGAATTTATACCATGTCTGTTATCCACGAAAAATTGTATGAGAATAGTGCCTTATCATCTATCAATTTTAACGAGTATATAAAAAACCTTATTAAACAGCTTGTAGATACGTATCAGCTTGATTTCCCTATAAGATATCATATAGAAGTTGATGTTGATAAACTGGATTTAGACACTATGATTCCGGTGGGGTTACTGATAAATGAAATAATTTCAAACTCGCTTAAATATGCTTTTTCTTCTGATAGGGATGCCAATATAATCACATTTAAGATGAAGAAAAATGAGGATAAATCGTACACAATGATAATTGGAGATAATGGAGTGGGTAGTAAAATTGGCTTAAATGATGCTCATGGTACATTTGGTTTGGAGCTGATTAAAACACTGGCAGAACAATTGCATGGTGTTATAAAACAGTTACCCGTTGAAGGAACTATGTACGAAATAACTTTTTCTCCTGTAAAATAAACTGTGTTTATGCCCGATAACTTTGTTGTTTATAAATCATCTGCGGGTTCGGGTAAAACATACACCTTAGTAAAAGAATATTTAAAACTTGCCTTAGCCGACCCTCATCGCCTGCATATAGCGTACAAACAAATACTGGCAGTAACCTTTACCAATAAGGCTGCTGCCGAAATGAAAGAACGTATACTAACTGCGTTGCAACAAATTTCTTTATTTGAAAAAACACATTTAGCAGTTGACTTGCAAAAAGAATTATTTATTTCTGAGGCGGAGTTACAGGCGTGTTGTAAAGAGTTGCATCAAAATTTGCTACACCAGTACGCTGATTTTTCAGTTTGTACTATTGATAGTTTTGTATATCGTTTAATAAAACGTTTTTCTATTGACTTACAGTTGCCTGCTAATTTTACTGTAGATACAGATGAAGATGCGGCTTTGTGGTGGGCTATAGATGAGCTGCTTATTAATATGAAGCAAAATAAATTGCTTCAAAATCTGTTACTAAGTTATGCATCTGATAAAGTAGATGAGCAAAAAAACTGGAAAATAGAAAACGAAATTTTTGAGTTAGCTCGTCCTATTTTAATTGCTAAAAAAGACACGAAAGAAGCCGAATTGCTGGGTAAAGTAAGCTTAGAAGATTTGCTGGAAATTAAAAAGCAATTACAGGCAAGTGTACACAAAACCGAACATCATTTAATTACTTTGGCTGATAAAGCTTATTTAACTATTGCAAAAAAAAATATTTCGGTTTCCGATTTTAGCTATGGTGAGAGCGGGTTTTTTGGTTATTTCAAAAAAGTAAAAAACAAAGTTTTTGGCGATGATGAACTAAAGAGTGCCAGGGTTGATGCTGCTATTAAAGAAGATAAGTGGTATCCCGCTAAAAATGCCAATACCGATATAGATGATGTGAAAGAAACGTTGCGTTCAATTTATTTTGATGTAGAAAATTATAGAGAAAAAAGTATCTCTGAGTATTTTTTGCATAAACTTTTACTTAAAAACATAACGGCGCTTTGCGTGTTAAATGAAGTACAAGAATTAGTTTTAAAATATAAAGAGGAAAAAAATATTGTATTTATAAGTGAGTTTAACAAAGCAGTATCGAGTTTTATACAGGATGAACCCGTGCCTTTTATTTATGAGCGTTTGGGTGATAGATACAAACACTATTTAATAGATGAGTTTCAGGATACATCGGTTTTGCAGTGGCTTAATTTATTGCCGCTTGTACATAACTCATTGGCTGAAGGTAAATTTTGTATGATTGTGGGTGATGGCAAGCAATCTATTTACCGTTGGCGTGGTGCCGATGTTGACCAGTTTGTAAATCTGCCCAAAATTAAATCTGCGGAGCATAATAGAGTTATTAATGAGCAACAAAAAGCGCTTGAAATTAATTATAAGGAGAAACAATTAAACATCAACAGAAGAAGTTGCGCTGAAATAATTGGGTTTAATAATAATTTATTCAACTGGTTATCTGCCACTTATTTAAACGAAGAGCATCAAAAAGTATATGAAAATAGTAGTCAGCAGGCGTTTTCAAAGCAGGGTGGGAAAATAACCATATCTTTTATTGATAAGGATGCCGAGGAAAAAGATAAACTGGTTCTTCAAAAAACCTTGGAGTTTATAGAAGAATCGTTAGCCAATAAATATGCGTATAATGACATAGCGGTACTAACCCGTAATAATAGAAATGGAAGTGTGTTAGCGCAGTTTTTAATGCATAAGGGCATTCCGGTTGTATCGTCTGATTCGTTATTATTAAAAACCTGTGCTGAAGTAAATTTTTTAGTCAATTTTTTTACATGGCTTACTAATAACAACGATGGCATTTCTGCCTGTGCTATTTTAGCTTATTTAAAAGAGGAGTTACATTATTCAATAAAGCATACACAGTTTCAGCAAACTGCTTCAACACCTTATAAGCTAAATGAAATTTTACGCAGTTTTAATGCAGAATTACATATAACGTATTTAGCATCGCTGCCTTTATTTGAAATTTGTACGGAGTTAATCAGAGTTTTTAAGATAGAAAATAAGAACCCCTTGTTTGTAAACTTTTTTTTAGATGAAGTAGCTTCTTTTAATGAAAGAGAAAACGCTTCCCTATTTTTGTTTTTACAATGGTGGTACAAAAAACGAGATAATCTTTCGGTTAAAATTCCGCAAAACACCAATGCAGTAAAAATACTAACGGTACATGCTTCTAAAGGCTTGGAGTTTCCGGTTGTAATTATTCCGTTTGCCGATTGGCGTTTACAGAGTACAGAGCAAATTTTAATTGATACTAATAATGAAGTGGCTCAACTACCTGTTGCGCTTGTAAAAACAGGTAAAGAGTTAGAGAAAACCAACTTTAAAACCAATTCGGAAGAAGAAGACCAAAAACAAACCTTAGATAATTTAAATGTATTGTATGTGGCTTGTACACGAGCCGTATCTGCACTGCATATTATTAGTCGTGAAAAAAAGCAGGGTAACTGTATTACTAATTGGTTACAAAACTTTGTAAACCAAAAGTACAGCGAGCAACGAGATGCTAAATTCTTTGAAACAGGGGTGTATCCTAAAAAAGAACCGAAGAAGGAGCAGGAAATGGAAACTTTGCAACACATTTCTTACCGAGATTTACACAAAAGCATTGCCATAAAGTTAACCGATTACGATTTTGATACCGAAAGCAAACGCAAGTATGGCATTATTCTGCATGATATTTTAGCTAATATAAAAACAGAGAAGGATGTTGATGGCGCATTACAACGAGCTGTTTTACAGGGCAATATTTTAGCTAATCAAACAGAGGAATTAAAATCTATACTGCTTCAATTAATTCAGCATACAGATTTAAAAGAATATTTTTCGGATAATGTGCAGGTTAAAAACGAAACGGAGTTGTTTTTGGCTGATGGAGAAATTATCCGTCCTGATAGGATAGTAACTACCCCGCAACAACATACGGTTATAGATTTTAAAACCGGCGAAAAGTCTGATAAACATATTAAGCAGCTTCAGCTATATAAATACACCTTAAGTCAGGTTTCTATCAAAGCAGTAAAGGCTTTTTTAATTTATTTGCCAAACGAGGTTGTAGAAGTAATTTAGCAACTTGTTTTGTATCTTTGTGCAAAATTAACGCACATGAAACCTGCCAGCATACAACACTATTTAACTCACACAAAAATTGATACAGCCTTAAAACAAATTGCCGAAAAAGTAATGGCAGGCAAGCGCATTAGTTTTGATGATGGGGTGTTGTTATTTGAAAAAGCAGAACTTGGTTTTGTAGGTGCTTTGGCAAATTATGTAAAGCAACAAAAATCGGGCGATAAGGTTTTCTTTAACCGTAACTTTCATGTTGAGCCTACCAATATTTGTGTTTACACGTGCTCATTTTGTTCGTACTCTCGTTTAATAAAACAGAAAGAAGAGGGGTGGGAATTATCGGTTGACCAAATTTTAAATACAATTAAAAAATGGGATGATAAACCCGTTACCGAAGTTCATATTACAGGTGGTGTTATTCCTAAACAAGATTTTACATTTTATACTGATTTATTTAGAAAAATAAAAGAGCATCGCCCTAATCTGCATATTAAAGCGCTTACTCCGGTTGAGTATCATTACATTTTTAAAAAAGCAAAGATTAGTTATGAAGAAGGAATGAAACTGATGAAAGAGGCAGGCTTAGATTCTATGCCGGGCGGGGGAGCAGAGATTTTTCACCCGGAGATACGTGATGAAATTGCAGGTGGTAAATGTAGTGCCGATGAATGGTTGGCTATACATGAAGCATGGCATAAACTTGGTATGAAAAGTAATGCTACCATGTTATACGGACACGTTGAAAAATACTGGCACCGCATAGACCATTTAGAAAGACTAAGAATCTTGCAAGATAAAACTGGTGGATTCAATGCATTTATTCCCTTAAAGTTTAGAAATAAAGATAATCAAATGAGTCATGTACCGGAGGTTAGTGTTATAGAAGACTTACGCAATTATGCCATTAGCAGAATATACTTAGATAACTTTGACCATATAAAAGCTTATTGGGCTATGATTGGCAGAAGCACCGCACAACTGGCGCTTAACTTTGGTGCTGACGATATAGATGGTACCATTGATGATACCACCAAAATATATTCGATGGCGGGCTCGGAAGAAGCCACTCCAATACTTACTACGCAACAGTTAGTAGATTTAATTAAGCAAGTTGATTTACGCCCGGTAGAACGTGATACACTTTATAATGTGGTACACGATTATAGTAAAGAAGCTGTAGGAGTACAGTAGTTTGTTATAAAGCAATTTGACTTTTACTGCTACTTGCACCCATATTAAACCAACCAATAGCTTTTTGTGTGCCGGCAGTTTGTTGTATGTTAGTTTTCACGTTTTCGGGTGTAACAGCAAACAGCCCGCTTTGTGCATTGGTAAGCTGTGCTTGTAATTGAGTTAAATAGCCAAACGTGTCTTTATCTATAGATAAAATTTCAACCGTACAAACATCATATCTATAAATAGGATTATCGCTTGATGTTAAGCCATAAAATGCAAATTGAAGACCGATTGTATAACCATCTGTATTGGCATAGCCACCATCCTGAAAAACATCCATTTGCGCAGGTGCATTATAAAAAACACCATTGTTATATACTTTAAGCCAATAATAATCAGCTTCGCCTTTAATGTCTTCGGCTTTTAAAATTGGGAAAAACCTACGTGGTGTAGTAGTATCATTAGGATATTTGTTTACAGCGTCAAAACCTGAGCTTCTAAAAGCAATAGTATCTACCGTGGTTGTTCTATTTAACGTTGATAAGGCAACATACTTATTGCCATTCCATGATACGTTTAATTGATACTTGTGGTTGATAGTAGCCATGCTATCGTTTACTACTGGGGTATAAATGTAATTTCCGTTACCATCGGGTGTAAAGGTATAGCTTATGTTGTTGGTTAAATCGTTTAAGGTAACCGTAGCGCCCAATAAAGGAGGTGTTGGCGCATTGCTAAAATAATCGGCCGTGGTGGTTAACCTAACGGTTTGTGGTTGGGGTTTATTATTTATAAAGGCATCTACCACCACAAGGGTAGCACCTGTTGGCACACTAACCTGTATAACGTTTGTGCAAGATGTGATAAGCACTAAACTAAAAATGGCGGTAACTAAATTTAAAAGTATTTTTTTCATTTCTATTAAAATTTAAAGTTATAGGTTATAGCAGGTATAATGGTGCCAACCACGGTGTACTTAACAGCTTGTGTTTGTGTGGCGTTGGTTGGGTCGGCCTGAAAATAAACAGCGAAAGCATTTTTGCGGGCATAGGCATTATAAACACTTATTACAATACTACTTTGCCAGCGGTGGTTCTCGTTCTTTTTAAAATTATAGGTGGCCGAAAAATCTAAACGGTTATACGATGGGTTTCTAAAATTGTTGCGCAAATTGGTGGTGTTATAACCTTGCACGTAACCTTGTATTTCAAACCGTGAATCGGGGAAGGTGTTTGGTGTGCCGCTTATGTAAACAAAGTTACACGATACGTTCCAGCGTTTATTAAAATCGTAATTTAAAACTACGGCTAAGTTATTTGGTCTATCATATTTGCTGGGGTACCAAGTGTTATTACTAAGGCCATCAACCTGACGTAGCGTGCGCGAGTAGGTGTAACTAACCCAACCGTTAAACTTGCCTTTTATTTTTTTGAAATAAAACTCCGAACCATAAGCCCTACCTTTACCTTGCAGTAAATCACCCTCGTATGTTTTGTTTAAAAGCAGGTTGGCATTATCAACATAATCTAACTGGTTTTGCATTTTTTTATAATACACTTCTACCGATGCCTCAAACATGTTTTCTTTTAAGTTTCTGAAATAACCAACGGCTACTTGGTCGGCTAACTGTGGTTTAATGTTATTGGTAGCGGGTGTCCAAATATCTAAAGGGGTAGCCGCTGCCGTATTTGATACTAATTGTAAATATTGCGCTGTGCGGTTATAGCTTGCTTTAATGGAGCTGTTATCGGTTACATCTAATTTAAAAGACAGGCGTGGTTCAAAATTTCCATACTGAGCAATGGTTTTAAACATGCCAAAATGCACGGTATCTTTTAAGCGTTTGGAGTTGTTGGGTACGGTATCATAATAATCAAAGCGGTTGCCACTTCCCATATAATTAAATAAAGAGTAACGTAAACCTGCCTGAACGCTGATGCGTGAGTTTACTTTATACTCGTCATCTATATACAACGCGTTTTCCCAAGCATATTTATTAGCCAAACTAATGTTGTTTGATACGCCGTTAGCTGTTACTATAGCCTTGCCTGGCTCAAACTGTAAAAACAAACTTTGTCCGCCAAAATGCATGGTGTTTTTGTTGTTCAAATAATATGTAAAATCAGGTTTAACGCTATAATTTATAATGTTCGACGTCCAGGTGAAACTTTGGTTGCTACCTGCATTGGTAAAACCTAAGCCATAATTATAGTTGCTGTAAAACGCCGTAGTGTTTAAAAACAGTTTATCGTTAAATAAGTGGTTCCAACGTAAGCTGCTGGTTGCGTTACCATATTTAAAACTAAAGCCCGCGCCAAACACATCTTGACCCATGTAACCGCTTAAAAACAAATTATTTTTTTCGTTTACACGGTAATTTATTTTAGCTGTTAGGTCGTAAAAGTAAAAAGTAAGGTTACCTAAATCGGGTTGGGTTTTCTTTAAAATGGGTTTCGCTAAAATATCAATATAGCTTCGGCGTGCGGCTATAATAAACGACATTTTATTTTTAATGAGTGGCCCTTCGATAGATAGGCGACTAAAAATGGTACCTATACCACCATTTATTTGTAATTTTTTGCTGTTACCCTCTTTCATGCGGATATCTAAAATAGAGGATAAACGTCCGCCGTACTGTGCCGGTATACCGCCTTTAATAAGCTTTACATCCTTTACCGCATCTGGGTTGAAAATAGAAAAGAAACCAAATAAGTGCGATGCATTATACACAGGTGCCTCATCTAACAGAATAAGGTTTTGGTCAATGTTGCCTCCACGCACGTTAATGCCCGATGCCCCTTCGCCCATAGTAGTAACACCTGGTAATAATTGCACAGCACGTATAATATCAACCTCACCCAATAATGCCGGTATGCGACCAATTTGTTTAATGTCGAGCTTAGCCATACTCATTTCGGTAGATTTTACGTTTTGGTCTTCACGTTCTGCCGAAACTACTACTTCATTTAAATCATTTGCGGCATCGCTCAATTCAAAGTTTTTGGTGATGTTTTTAGTGGTTAAATCGGCTTTTATACTTTGTGTAGCATAACCCGTGTAGGATATAATAACGGTAGGTGTATCAGATTTCAGCACTAAGGAGTAAAAGCCATAGGCATTGGTGCTAACACCATTGGTAGTGCCTTTTTCGTAAACGCTAACACCAATTAAAACTTCACCGTTTTTGGCATCTTTAACGTAGCCGCTAATAGAGTGTGTTTGCGCTTTTATACCAACCAATAAGAAACTAAAAATAAAAAGTAAAATTACTTTTTTCATAAACATGCTTTGATTTTTGCGGGGCAAAACTACGGAAACTTTTTTTAGTTTTTGAGTTTCCATACAAATATTTAATAAAAAAGTAACAATAGGGGGTGGGGTAGTGGTATCAAGTTTTAATGTTATTTTCGTGCTCTTAAATTTTAACACTATGCAGTTTGCCGAAACAGAACTTATTATAACCGATAAACATAACGTTTACCACTTAGACATTAACGAAGAACACATTGCCGATGATGTGCTTTTGGTGGGCGACCAGGGCAGGGTAGAGCAGATATCTAAAATGTTCACTAAGGTTGAGTGCAAAATACAGCACCGTGAGTTTGTAACCCATACAGGTTGGTTTAATGGCAAGCGCATAAGCGTTGTATCTACAGGCATTGGTACCGATAATATTGATATTGTAATAAACGAGCTTGATGCGGCGGTTAACATCGATTTAAAAACACGCACCCTTAAACCTAAAATGCGTAGTTTAAATTTGGTGCGTTTAGGCACATCGGGTGCATTGCAGGCTGATATACCGGTAAACTCGTTGGTAGTTTCTCAGTACGGTTTGGGTTTAGATGGCTTGCTTAATTACTATGCCGACTATAAATCGATTAATGAAGATTTTATAAGCGATACGTTTATGAAACACACCGATTGGACTCCTAACTTGCCTTACCCATACTGCGTAAAAGCAGACGATACACTATTTAAAAAATTTGCTGTAGGTAACCCAACCGGTATTACGGCTACTGCACCTGGTTTTTATGGTCCGCAAGGCAGGCAAGTACGCCTTAAAGCGGCTAAGCCCGATTTAAACGAATTGCTTACCGCCTTTAATGCCAACGGACTACGCATTACTAATTTCGAAATGGAAACATCTGCCCTGTATGGTTTGGGTAAATTATTAAACCACAAATGCCTTACGGTGTGTGTAATTATAGCTAATAGAATATCGAAACAGTTTACCAGCGACTATAAAAAGAGTGTAGAGCACCTAATTACCAATAGTTTAGAGAGATTAACAACCTAATTGTTAATATGTATTTTTTTAGCATAAATTAACCACCCTTTCCCTACGTAATTTTGTGTTGTGGGGAAACAGCGTATCAATAAAAAAGAGCTTAATGCACTAATACATTTGTTGGACGATCCGGATGAAATTATTTATTCGGAGATAAAAAACAAGTTTGTATCGCTGGGGCCACCTGCCATTCCTCATTTAGAATCTGCCTGGGAAAACACGTATGACATTATCATGCAGAAACGCATTGAGCAGATTATACATCACATACAATTCAGCAAACTAAAATCGGAACTTGAAAATTGGGGCACTAACGAAAGCGAAGATTTACTGAAAGGTTTATTTTTAATAGCCCACTACCAGTATCCTGATTTAAACGAAGAGAAACTACGCAAACAGCTAAAGCAAATTACGCAAGATGTTTGGCTCGATTTAAACGAAGACCTTACCGCGCTGGAGAAAATAAATGTATTAAACCATATTTTGTTTGAAGTACATAATTTCTCTGGTAGCAGCATAAACAATTACTATTCGCCACAAAACTCGTTTTTTAATTGCTTGTTAGAAACCAAGCGTGGCAATCCTGTAATGCTTAGCTGCCTGTACATTATTATAGCGCAAGAACTTAAGATACCCATATACGGCGTTAACCTGCCCGAGCATTTTATTTGTGCTTATTTAGATGAGCACCAAAACCTCATAAACTTATCGGGCACAGATGCCATTAAGGAGCATATTTTATTTTACATAAACCCGTACCGTAAAGGCATTGTTTTTCAGCATAGCGATATAGATGCCTTTTTAAAACAACTTAAGTTAGAATCTTTGCCCGCTTTTTATACACCTTGCAATCACAAAGACATTATAGTGCGTGTACTGCGTAACCTAATATTCTCCTACGAAAAACTGGGTCACGCCGATAAAATTGAAGAGCTTAACTCTTTAATTGAGATTTTGAGGTAACGTTGTTGTCATTTCGACCGCAGGGAGAAATCTGTATTTGCGCACAATAACACCAACAACGGTACAAATTGGAGTAATTTGGCTACAATTAATTTGCAAATGTAATTTGTCCACAAGGGATTATTAAGGGACTGCTCTTTAAATTGCTCTCAAGTTTAAGGCTAAGTGATAGTGTTGATTCATTCTCTTTTGATATTAGAGTTATATCGGGGACGCTCGATTGCCCCATTTTAGTTAGCGTGCCGAAGGTTATTGCGTAATTTTCTTTTGGAGTTATTATTTTATCTAAAAAAACGGGTAAACCGACATCTAAAAAACTTTTCACCGCTTTTGATGCAAGGTTATCAAAACCCAGTTTATTTAAAACTAATTCTCGTGGCAAAATAAATACTTTTGATTTTAAGCTGTCTTTTGAGTTGAGATAATAATATTGGTTTGCGAGAGAAATTTTGACATGTATTGGAGCTACACTATTATTAGTAATATTAGTTGTAAAGTGCCTGCAAAAATATTTATCATTTAAAATGTCTGAATACACAAAACCCTGCCCTTGGCCATTTTCAATAGTAACATCAAAATGCTTATCAGTTTGTTGTTTTGCTGTATTATTGTTGGTACATGAATAACCTCCCAGCAAAAATAATAACGATATTAAATTTCTATATACCATTAGTTGTAGCTAATGGTATAAATATACTACTTTTTGTATGCTACTAAATAATCAGAAATTTTTTTATTTTTATGCAAACAACAACAGTAATGGAAAAGCACCCTCTTTTAAAAGAGTTACAATCTAAGCACGATTTTTCGGAAGCCGATTTTGAGAAATTGTTGCCGCTATATGAAGAACGCAGTTATAAAAAAAACGAAATGGTTTTTAAAGCAGGCGATGTGGTTAAATATGTGTTTTTTATTCTGCAAGGTTGTTTTAGGCAGTTTTATATTAATGCAAACGGCACCGAGCGCACTATTTATATAATGGAAGAAGGGCGTTGGACGGGAGAATCCTTAAGTTTTTTGAACGAACTACCTACCAATATGAACTTGCAGGCACTCGAAGATTGCACCGTGTTGGCTATGACCAAATCTAATATGGAATTTGCTCTTCGTAATATTCCCGAATATGCCATGTACCACATGAAAAACCACCATCGGATGATTGCCTGGTTAAAAGAACAACTGGGTGCTGCCGTTACCGAAAAACCCGATGAGCTTTACAGGCGTTTAGTAAAAGAAAAACCGCACCTGCTGCAACGCTTACCGCAATACGAAATTGCTAAGTACCTGGGTGTAACACCCGAAACGTTAAGCAGAATTAGAAAAAGAAATACGAAGCTGTAAATCATTTCTTGATTTCAATCAAGATTTTTTAAAACAACATGCCGTTACTTTGCCTCATATAAACCAATAAAAAACAAAACGTATGAAAAAAGTAATTATTACAGCAGCAGTTTTAGCAGTAACCACGTTAAGTGTAGCATTTAAAACAGCCGAAACAGGTAAAAACGTAACCATTATTAACACGGTAGAAGTTAAAGATTATGCCGAGTTTAAAAAAGGGTTTGATGCCGGCGCACCTATTCGCGAAAAAGGTGGCATTAAAGTAATAAACCTGTACCAAGCGGTTGATAATAAAAACATGGTTACCATTGTTGAAGAAGCTGCGAGTGCTGAAGCCGCTAAACAATTTTTTAGTAATCCGGAGATGAAAGCCGCTATGGAAAAAACAGGCGTAATATCTAAACCCGATATGAAAATTTTAACCAAAGTTCAATAATAATAATAGCTGTTATGAAAAATCAGGAAATAATAAAGTTTGGCGGTATAGAAGTGCATTACAACCTTGATGCCAGCGATACGCATAATGCCTTAACCTTGTTTAAGTGCGTTATACACCCAGGTTCAAAAATTGCCGCGCCGCATTACCACGAAAGTTTTGATGAAACTGTTTATAGTTTAAAAGGCACCGCCACTTACACGGTGGATGGGAAAACGATTGAACTAAACCCCGGCGAATCTCTTTTTATACCACGTGGTGTTATACATGCTTTTGCAAATAAAAGTAACGAGGTTATAGAGTTTCTTTGTTATTGCAGTCCTGGTTTACTGGTACCCGATTATTTTCATGATATAGCCGAAATTATAAATGCAGGCGGACCGCCCGATATGGCAAAATTAAAACAAGTAATGTTAGGTTATGGTTTAGTACCGGTGGTTGGATAACCACTGGTACTTTAACCGGTTTTGCAAACCACCAATGTAAATTACTTTTTACCTTCAGGAACTGGAGGAGACCAAGCCATAAAGGCTTTAACCATATCGCTTAAGGTTTTTGTGCCACCGCAGCTAACAGCATACACATTATCAAGCATGCTTCTTATTTTATATACTTTACGGTAATGCCCATCTTCATAAATTTTCTCGGTTTCTTCATCAGCTATGTTTTTAGCCATTACTTCGTAGGCTTTGGCGCAAGTAGGGAAATAAGGTGTAACATATTTTTCAATATCGGCTTCTTGCTTTTTCTTATAAGGAGATAAAGATTTATGCGGTTGCACCAGTTTAAAATCCCAATTGTATACCAATATGCTATAATCACCATTTTGATAGAAGCTGGTTAAAATATATTTATCGTTAAAGCAAACAACTTCTTCCAGGCGCATCATTTTACCACCCATTAACTGTAGCGTAAAAAAAATGCGGTTGTTAATAGTTAAAAACTTTATGTTTTTGTGCTTATAGTCTAACATTTTTCCGTTATTGTCTCTAAAGCTAATCCACTCGGTGCTTAATGAGGCATCACCTAGAATGGTAACTTTTTCTCCCTCTTTAGTAATTAAATAATTGCCACCATCTTGCGCTTTTACATTTAAAAACGACACTATTAATAGTGCTAATACTATTAGTTGTTTTTTCATATGGTTTTTATTTAGTCGTTTATTTACCTGCCGGAGTAGAAGCTACAACGCTTTTAATTAATGTATTTATATCTTTTGTGCCACCGCATTTAACAGCATACACGTTAAGTAAAATGCCTTCGTGCGAGGTTGCGTATTTAGAATCGCCCATGGCAGCCAGGTTTTTATTCATAATATCTAATGCTTTGTTACACTTTACGGATTAAATGGTTGGTGTTATCGGCAATGTACATATTGCCTTGTGCATCAAAAGCTACTCCTGATGCGCCGTTTAATTCTGCTGCTGTTGCCTGCCCACCATCGCCTGTTGAGCCTGCTGTGCCATTACCGGCTACTGTATTTATAATTTGGGCATTTAAACTTAGGCTAAATGCCGCTGTTAAAATAAATAGTGTTTTTTTCATAATTTTGGATATTTTGTTAAATGTAGTAGTTTTTTTAACATTTAACTTTAACAAACCATTAAATAAGTGCGTTTTTTGAGTGAACCGTATAGTTTTTTGAGTGAACGGTAAACCTTGCTAACCTAAAAAGACTCTCCCGACCCTAAGCTAAGGGTTTTGGTGTTTTTGCTAAAGCCTAAATCTCCGCCTACGTTTATGCGTTCGTGCTTAATAAACATAACCCGCAGGCCAATGCCGTAGGTGTACTTTATATCTTGCCAGTTAAAAGCCTGTAGGGTGTGTTGCACTTCGGCAACGGCAGCAAATAAAACAATGCCAAATATTTTGTAAACCGGTATGCGTAATTCAACCTGTTGTGCCATCATAAAATTATCACGGTAAATGCCAGGGTAGTAGCCCCGCATCATAACATCGCCACCCATTAAAGCCAGTTGCCTAAAGGGCACATTGCCCCAGTTGTAATTAATAAGGGTTTGAAAACAAACCACATCGTTTTTATAGAATTTAATAAACTTACGGAAATCAATAATCATATTGGTAAACGGATACTGGCTGCCAAATGCTTTCTGAAAAAACATGGCCGATACATCTAAATAAGTACCGGTACGTGTATAAATAACGTGGTCACGACTATCATACAAAAACAGCACACCCGCCCCTGTATTCTGACTACCGCCTTTGCCATAGGCCGATGATTGGTCTAACAAGCCGCCTTTATCGTACGTAAGGTCGAAGGTTTTATTAAACTGGGCCTGTAAACCTGCGTACATGTGGGGTGTTATTACTCGGGTAAAACGTTGCAGGGTGTTGAAGTAATTAAAATTAATAAGGTCTTTATTATTTACATCTATATTATTGCCAATGCCGTAAAAAAACTCATTGAATTTAGACACGTAGGTGTTGCCTCGCCAAAAATATTTCTCTTTATCAAAAAGTACCGTGTTATTAAATGTAAGGTAAAACTGGTTTTTTTCGGTTACTGTACCATAGGTTTCTATGTTAGATGTTCGCGTATCGGTATCACCTTTTAATTTAAACAGCTGCAAATAATATATGCCTGTATAAAACCCTGTTTGTGGCGACCGTCCCAACTCGGGTGCCAGTAAAAACTTACGCTTTTTGGTGGCTTCTTCAATTACTTTTTTAACAAACGATTTTTTTACGTGCGTGGTATCAAGGTGTATCCGTATAGTATCGTTTGGCGGGTTATCTTGCGCCTGTAGCTTAAAACCAGCCACCAAAAGCAACACCAGCCATGTTTGCATGGAGATAAGCGTAATTTTCCTTCGGATAATCTGATTCAAAAACAAATAAATAAGGGCTCTTTTGGGCAAAAATAAGAAATACGAAGAGTAAACCTTGTTTTTTAATTTTTTGTACCTTCGCCACCTTAAAAAATTGTAAAATATGGCAACCATTACACAATCTAAACTAACTGAACTATTAGGTGCACAGGCAGATAGTCTGTTAAACCACACCTGCAAAACTATTACTAAGGAGCACATCCACCTTCCGGGTGCCGATTTTGTTGACCGTGCCTTTGCACCCAGCAACCGAAATCCGCAAGTAATGCGCAGTTTGCAACAGTTATATGGTACAGGGCGTTTAGCTAATACGGGTTATATGAGCATCCTTCCGGTTGACCAAGGGATTGAACATAGCGCGGGTGCCTCATTTGCACCAAACCCAATTTATTTCGATTCAGAAAACATTGTGAAACTTGCCATAGAAGGCGGTTGTAATGCGGTAGCATCTACATACGGGGTGTTAGGCAGCGTGGCTCGCAAATACGCGCATAAAATTCCTTTCATAGTTAAAATTAACCACAACGAGTTTTTAAGCTACCCTAACAAATTCGACCAAATTATGTTTGGCACCGTAGAAGATGCCTGGAACATGGGGGCCGTTGCCGTAGGTGCAACTATTTACTTCGGCTCGCCAGAATCTGGTCGTCAAATAATTGAAGTAGCTCATGCTTTTGAACGTGCGCACGAACTTGGCATGGCAACCATCCTTTGGTGCTACACCCGTAACAATGCCTTTAAAAAAGATGGCGTTGATTATCACACCGCGGTAGATTTATCATCGCAAGCAAACCACTTAGGCGTTACTATTCAAGCCGATATCATCAAACAAAAAATGTCGGATAAAAACGGTGGTTACACAGCACTTAACTACGGCAAAACACATCCTAAAGTATATAGCGAATTAACTACCGACCATCCAATAGATTTATGTCGTTACCAAGTGGCTAATTGCTACATGGGTCGTATTGGTTTAATTAATAGCGGTGGCGAAAGTAAAGGTGCAACCGATTTAGCTGAAGCAGTTACAACAGCGGTGGTTAACAAACGTGGTGGTGGACAAGGATTAATATCGGGTCGTAAAGCGTTTCAAAAACCAATGAAAGAAGGTGCGGCTTTGTTAAATGCCATACAAGATGTTTATTTAGATAAATCAATTACAGTAGCATAATAGAAATGCTGAATGTTGGATTAATTTAAAGTTCAACATTTAAAATTTAAAATATTTAAAAATGGGTTGGTTTAAGCGACTAAAAGAGGGAATAACAACAAGCACGAAAGAGAAGAAGGAAACTCCCGAAGGACTTTGGTATAAATGCACTAAGTGTAAAAAAATTGCTACCATGCAGGAGCACGCCGCAAATAGTTACGTGTGTGTAAACTGCGGGCATCATGAGCGTATAAGTTCCGAACAATATTTCGATATTATTTTTGATGATGGTGCTTTTACCGAATTACAAGAAGGCCTAATTGGTGGCGACCCACTTAACTTTGTAGATACCAAACCGTATAAAGACCGTATTACAGAAAGCCGTAAAAAAACAGGCCTAAATGATGCTATGCGTGCAGCCTTTGGTAAAGTACACGAGCAAGATTTAGTGGTTTGTTGTATGGATTTTAATTTCATAGGTGGTTCAATGGGTTCGGTAGTGGGCGAAAAAATTTCTCGTTCTATCGATTTCTGTTTGAAAACAAAAACACCTTTGCTTATCATTTCTAAATCGGGTGGAGCACGTATGATGGAAGCCGCATTTTCACTAATGCAAATGGCTAAAACATCCGCTAAGCTTAGCTTAATGGCAAAAGAAAAATTGGCTTACATTTCTTTATTAACCGATCCAACAACAGGTGGTGTTACGGCATCATTTGCTATGCTGGGCGATGTAAACATTGCCGAACCTCAATCGCTAATTGGTTTTGCAGGACCACGTATCGTTAAAGAAACCATTGGTAAAGATTTGCCAAAAGGCTTTCAAACAGCTGAGTTTGTATTAGAGCATGGCTTTTTAGATAAGATTGTAGTTCGCACTGAATTGAAAACTTTCTTAGCTAATTTTTTAACGGCTTTAAAAAACTAAGGCACGTAGGTGGAAAAAATTTCCATCATAACGGTTACCTACAATAGCGCCCAAACGCTTGAGCAAACTATACAAACAGTTTTAGCGCAAACGTATCCTAATGTTGAGTACATTATTGTTGATGGCAAATCTATCGACAACACCCTTGCCGTTATTGAAAAATACCGAGACAGAATTGCAACCGTTGTATCCGAAAAAGATGATGGGCTATACCACGCCCTTAACAAAGGAATAGCACTTGCCACCGGAGACATTATTGGCATTTTACACGCCGATGATTTTTATATAGATAACTCGGTACTTACCAAAGTAGCTGAAACTTTTACCTCAAAAAAAGCCGATGCCGTTTATGCTGATTTGTATTATGTAGATAAAGACAATACAGATAAGATTGTCCGTACTTGGCGGTCGGGTGAGTATAAAACAGCTAACTTTTTATGGGGCTGGATGCCACCACACCCAACCTTTTTTGTTAAGAGAGATGTGTATATAAAACACGGTGCGTTTAATCTTACACTTCGCACATCTGCTGATTATGAAATTATGTTGCGCTTATTATACCGCCATAAAATTAAAGCAGCTTACCTACAAAAGTTTATTATAAAAATGCGTGTGGGCGGACAAAGCAACGCATCGGTTAAAAACCGTGTAAAAGCAAATAATGAAGATAGATTAGCTTGGAAGTTGAACGACCTTACTCCTTATTTCTTCACCCTTACTTTAAAGCCACTACGTAAAATAACGCAGTTTATTAAGTAATATTTTACGTCTTGTCATTTCGCTTGTGCGTTGTCATTTCGACCGTAGGGAGAAATCTTTATTTGGGATTGAATCGATTACAAATAAAGATTTCTCAGTCGTGCCTCCTTCGAAATGACAAACCGTGTACGAAAATATTATAAAAAACTTTTTGTGGTTTTTATTCTAAGTAGCACCTACAAATTATAAGCTGCTTTTACCGCAGCATAATTGTTATGGTTAACACCCGGTATAACCATAGCCGGAGGAATAATAACAATTTCTGCATTAATATTAGAAGTAGGCAGTACACAAGTGCTTGTGCCATTAAAATATTCAAAATGAATGTATGGAGTAGGCTGATATAAATCGTTAGCAAAGCTTATCGTATAATTTGCTTTAGAGTTTGTATACGGGGTAGCCTCTAAACCATTGGCAGATTGCACATAAACAAGCACAGCGGCATGTTCGCCGGTAGTAACTTCTGGCAGGGCAGTAAAATTATAGTACCATTGGTTGGCAGTAGTATCCCACATTAATTGACTTGGTGTTATAGCAACATATTGGTTTATTATATTAACCGCACCCGAAGTACCATTGGTTCCATTGGCTCCAGTTAAACCAGTAGGACCCGTAGGGCCTTGTTTGTTGCATCCTGTAAAAATAATCAGCGAACTAATTACACCAATATATAAAAATCTCAAAGTCGGTTTCATTTATTTGTTTTTTTAATTTTTTCAAAGATAGATATTTTTAGATGCTGAAATGACAACCTATTTTGTAAAATATTGCTGAAAACTTTTTTGGGTTTTAGCCTGTATCAGTCGTAATTTTAAACAAATTATACAGAAGCGTGAGCCAGCATTATTTAGACGAGTTAAACCCCATACAGCGCGAAGCTGCCGAACATACAGAAGGACCTTTAATGATTATTGCCGGAGCAGGCTCGGGTAAAACACGCGTACTAACCTATCGCATTGCGCATATTATAGAAAAAGGAAATAGTGCGTTTAATATACTGGCACTAACCTTTACCAACAAAGCTGCGCGTGAGATGAAAGAGCGTATTGGGAAACTGATTGGTAACTCTGATGCCAAGGCTTTATGGATGGGGACATTCCATAGTGTGTTTGCAAAAATACTTCGCTTCGAGGCAGAGAAACTTGGCTACCCAAAAAACTTTACCATTTACGATACCGATGATAGTAAAAGTTTAATTAAAGAAATTTTAAAAACCTATAACCTCGATGATAAAGTTTACAAACCATCGTTGGTGCTAAACCGCATATCATCGGCAAAAAATAGTTTAATTACACCTAAACAATATTTAGCTAACCCTACAGCTATGGCAGATGATAGGGCTTCGCAAAAGCCCCAGTTGGGCGAAATATACGAACAGTATCAAAAACGCTTGTTCCGTGCCGGTGCTATGGATTTTGACGATTTGCTTTTTAACACCAATGTATTGTTACGTGATTTCCCTGATGTATTAGTAAAATACCAAAACAAATTTAAATACATTTTGGTAGATGAGTATCAGGATACCAACTTTTCACAATATGTAATTGTAAAGCAACTGGCTGCCCGCTACGAAAACCTTTGTGTGGTGGGCGATGATGCACAAAGTATCTATTCGTTCCGTGGGGCAAACATTCAAAATATTTTAAATTTTGAAAAAGATTACCCGGATGTAAAAAAACTGTTCTTAGAGCAGAATTACCGTTCTACTCAAAACATTGTAAACGCGGCAAACTCCATCATTAAAAAAAATACCGAGCAGTTTGATAAAAACGTTTGGACAGGAAATCCTGAAGGAGAAAAAATACAAGTACTTTGTTCTGCTACTGATATGGAAGAAGGTTATAAAGTAGCCAACTCTATTTTCAATACAAAAATGAACAAGCAATTGCCTAATACGGCTTTTGCTATATTATACCGTACCAATGCGCAATCGCGTGCGTTTGAGGAGGGTTTTCGTAAACGGAATTTGCCCTATAGAATTTATGGAGGTGTATCGTTCTACCAACGTAAAGAGATTAAGGATGTGCTGTCGTATTTTCGCTTAGCTATCAATCCAAATGATAATGAGGCCATGCGGAGGGTTATTAATTATCCCGCACGTGGCATTGGGCAAACTACGATTGATAAAATATCGGTTTTAGCAGCCGATAACGATGCCAGCATTTTTACCGTGATAGATAACCTGCAAGATTTTAACCCCGATATAAATGCAGGCACAGCAACTAAGCTGAAATATTTTGCAGCCATGATAAAAAGTTTCGGGCATATTGCCTTGCAGCAAGATGCGTACGAAACCGCTAATCAAATTATAAACAGCACAGGCATTTTACGCGATTTAAATAAGGATAAAACCCCCGAAGAAATTAGTAGAGTAGAAAACGTAGAGGAGCTTTTAAGTGCTGTTAAAGGTTTTATTGAAACAGCACGTACACCGCAAGAAGAAGAATTAAAACAAGACATTGTTGAGCATGAAGCTCTTGATGCCGAAGATTTATTTGCACAAAAACCCGATGCTACTTTAAAAACCATTGATGAGTTTATGCAGGATATTGCATTACTTACCGATGCCGATAAAAATAAAGACGACGATAATGCCGATAAAATAACGTTAATGACTATCCATGCGTCTAAAGGCTTGGAGTTTCCGTATGTGTATATAGTTGGTTTGGAGGAAAATTTGTTTCCATCGCAAATGACTTTGATGGATAAATCGGATTTAGAAGAAGAGCGCCGTTTGTTTTACGTAGCCATTACCCGTGCAGAAAAACAAGCTACCTTAAGTTATGCCGAAAGACGTTTTAGATATGGTAACCATGTTATGTGCGAGCCAAGTCGTTTTATTGATGAAATAGATGATAAGTACATTGAATATATAGATGCACCCGAAAAAAAAGAACCCAAAGTATTTGATTATAATGGGGGAGGAGAAAGGTCGTTTCAAAAAAATACTACGAGAACCAGCAATGTTGATTTGATAAAACCAAAGCAAGCATCGCCACTATTAAAACGCAATTTAGTCTCAACCAATAATGTAAACACCCAAGCAGCTCCCATTGATGCTGCCGAAATAAGAAGCATTAAAGAAGGCACCCAAGTTCAGCACGAAAAATTTGGTAAAGGCAATGTATTGGCTGTTGAAGGGGAGTCTCCTAACATAAAGGCAACCATTCAATTTGATTTAGGCGGACAAAAACAATTGTTGCTTAAATATGCCAAACTAAAAGTTATTACATAGCTAACATTATCTTAATAAACATTCTTGCCTATATGGCGGTTTTTTAGTAAGTTTGGTTTAGCATGATAACATTTTTACGTATTAAATTTCTTGCTTTTAACAAGATGCATGGCAGTATGCTGTTAAAAAAGTTCAGTTTTTGCAGTATATTACTAATTGGTTTTTTATTTTCTTTTACTACCCAAGCACAAGTACATGCTGATTTTTCAGGGACACCGCTTAGTGGTTGCGCGCCTCTTAGTGTAACGTTTAGCGACCAATCTACCGGAGGTCCCACTTCATGGAATTGGAATTTTGGCAACGGAAACACATCTACTATTCAAAACCCCGGTGCTACGTATTCTAACCCTGGTACATATACGGTTACGCTTACAGTTTCTAATGGGAGTTCAAACGATACAAAAACTAAAACAAATTATATTACCGTATACGCCAAGCCGGGTACAAACTTTAACTTAAGTACTGATACCGCTTGCATAGGGCAAACCATAAACTTTACCGATGCAACTACCATAGCAAGCGGTGGGGCACCCATAAGCACTTGGTCGTGGGATTTTGGTGACGGAACATCACCTGTAACTACAGCAAATGCATCTCATAGTTACAATGCCGCAGGTAATTACCCGGTTAGTTTAATTGTAACTGATGGACATGGTTGTTCAAAATCACAAACAATCCACGTGGTAGTTTCACCTATGCCTGTGCCATCGTTTACGGCAAGTCCTAATTTTAAATGTACAGCACCCCTTGCAGTATCTTTTACCAACACATCTACTTCCGAGGGCAGCACTACTTATTTATGGCATTTTGGTGATGGTAGCACTTCTACACAAGCAAACCCTACGCATACATACACAACTGCGGGCAATTACAATATTACTTTAGTTTTAAACCAGCATGGTTGTATCGATTCTATCGTAAAACCTAATTCTATTTCCGTTCAAAATATTGCAGCCGGTTTTGCGGCTACACCAAGTGTTGTTTGCTCGGGGCAGGCAATTACGTTTACAAACACATCTGCACCCGTAGCTACAATTGCCAATTGGGTTTTTGGTGATGGAGGTACATCAACTACTATTAGTCCGGCACACACATACACAACTGCTGGAACCTATACCGTAACCCTTGCTGCTACTGATGCAAGCGGATGTTCAGGTAACGCTACTACAATAGTAACTGTAAATCAAACTCCGGTGGCTGCCTTTACAGCAGATACGATGGTGTCATGTTCGGTGCCTTTTGCAGTTACTTTTTCAAACAGTTCTACAGGTGCATCTTCGTATCATTGGAATTTTGGTGATGGAACAGCTTCTGTACAACAAAACCCTACACATAGTTATACTACACCCGGCATTTACACCGTAACTCTTAGTGCAAAAAATAATAATGGCACCTGTGCCGATTCGTTGGTGAAAAACAGTTTTATTATTATTTCTCGCCCTGTTGTAAACTTTATTACCGTGCCCGATAGTGGTTGCGTTCCGCTTTCGGTAAGCTATACCAGCACCAGCACCAGCAGCATAGACCCAATAGCAACTTACTCGTGGAATTATGGCGATGGAAATTCAAACACAACAAATGTTGTAACTACAAACAACACGTATACTGCAGCCGGCATATATTCTCCAAGTCTTATTGTGAAAACCGTACGAGGTTGTTTAGATACTTTTGTATGTGCAGGCTGTATAAAATTAGGTACACCGCCTGTGGCAAGTTTTACCTTTACACCCGATTCGGTTTGTTATGGTATGCCGGTAACTTTTATAAATACATCAACAGGGGCAACCGGTTGGAAGTGGTTTTTTGGCGATGGAGGAAACAGCACAATACAAAACCCGCTACATATTTATGCAGATACGGGCAAGTTTAAAATAAAAGTAGTTGCCTATAACAAAGGCTGTACCGATACTTCGGCAATCGATTCGGTTGTTGTATTAGCACCTAAAGCACAATTTAATTATACGCTTAGCTGCACAAATTATTATCAGGTTCAGTTTGTCAGCACGGCAGAAGGAGCCGATTCTGTAGTATGGGAGTTTGGAGATGGTACAAAGGATACATTAAATCATGTAAGTCCGGTTCACACCTACACAAATAGAGGAGCCGTAACCGTAACACTTACCGCCTATAATTATAAATCGCGTTGCTCCGATTCTGCTACGGGGTCGTTTACTATTGCTCAACCAATAGCCTCTTTTACAGTAAACGCAAATAAAGGCTGTTATCCTTTTACGGCTGCATTTACAAGTACTTCGCAAGATGCCAGTACGTATTTTTGGAATTTCGGAAACTTATCTACACTTGGCGATACAGCTAAAGTAGCTGATACATCTTACACGTATATTCATCCCGGACGAGATATTGTAAGTCTACTCATTACCGATGTTAATGGCTGCAAAAACATTTTTAAGGATACTTTGAAAACACTTGGGCCTTTACCAAACTTTAAAGCAGATACACTTACAGGTTGTCGTCCGTTTAAAGTTGTGTTTACTGATATTAGTACCAGCGATTCTGCACTTGTAAACTGGACATGGAATTTTGGCGATGGTACACCCATTGCAGCAACCCTCAGTAGTTCTTTTTCACATATTTATACAACACCAGGGTCATATAATGTTACTATGGCTGTAACCGATAAAAAT
Organism: Bacteroidota bacterium; assembly: GCA_013287545.1. Lineage (GTDB taxonomy): Bacteria > Bacteroidota > Bacteroidia > B-17B0 > Aurantibacillaceae > PALSA-968. Next base: position 41,154 of record JABDDQ010000004.1, read on the forward strand.
GGATGTAAAGATTCAGTTACTAAATTAAATTATATAAAACCGACCTATCCGTATCCGGCATTTTCGGTAAATCATTTTTCTTGTAAAGGAAATATGCTAACCTTTAATGCAGGTGCAACCAATGCCGTTGGACCAACCTACAGTTGGAATTTTGGCGATGGAACTACAGCTACTTCACATAACGCTATAGTAACACATACATATACAAGCGATAGTTTATATCATATTACGCTAACCGTAAAAGATACCAATGGTTGCGATAGCACGATAAAAGATACCGTTCGTATTTTAAAGCCCACGGCTCATTTTACCTGGTCTGCTCCAAACCCTCAGTGTGGCAGTATGGTTGTTTATTTTCAGGATGCATCAACCGGTTTTGTTAATGGATGGAATTGGAATTTTGGTAATGGAGCAAGTTCAAACGCGCAAAACCCCAGCAACACATACACGCAACCGGGATCTTATAACATATCTTTAATTGTAACAAACCCTGGTGGTTGTACAGATACATTTAGGTTAGATAGCATTATTGTGGTACCTGGTCCTATTGGTACTTTTACCTTTTCGCCTGCATCGGGTTGCAACCCACTTAAAGTTACTTTTATGGCTCATAGCTCAAATTCACTGTATTACCAATGGGATTTTGGTGATGGAACCCTTGTGCAAGGTGGAGATAGTATTACACATACGTATACGCAATCGGGCTTGTTTACACCCATACTTACACTTGGTAATATAGTATCTACAGGTACTTGCTCGTTACCGGCTACTAATTTAACGGGTACAGTTACTACTATTAATTCGGTTAACGTGTCTTTAGCTCCTCCCATAGTAACACTTCCGCAAGATAGTAGTGAGCATATAACTACTACGGTACATGGAGGCACAGCACCATACAACTATAGTTGGTCGCCTAACAGCAATATAAACTGTGCTACATGTGCAAGTATACTTGTTACCGGTTCTGGACAAGATACATTGGTGTACTCGCTTACAACGCACGACCATAACGGATGCGTGGCTGTTACCAATTTGTTGGTTATATCTAAACCTTGTATAGATAATACACTTATACCAAATATTTTTACACCAAACGGAGATGGTAAAAATGATGTGTTTTTTATACCGGGTGTTTGCCCTGATGATAATTATTCGTTGCAAATATTCGACAGATGGGGTAACACGTTATTTTCTACCCAACAACGCAATAATGTTTGGGATGGTAAACTGGCAAATGGCGACAACGCGACGGATGGTGTTTATTTCTTTATTGTAAATTTATCTAAAACAAGTTACAAAGGTTTTGTTAACTTAGTAAGATAAATCATGTCGCAAAACTATATACTACATAACGATACCATCGTTGCTTTGGCAACCCCGCATGGTTCAGGTGCTATTGCTGTTATTCGCCTTTCAGGAGAAAAAAGTATAGCTATTACCGAAAAAATATTCTTCAATAAAAAACACAAACCAATCTCTTTAGCTGATAAAAAATCGCACACCTTGCATTTCGGTTTAATTTGCGCCGGAGAAACCATTATAGATGAAGTGTTGGTTTCGGTATTTAAAAATCCAAACTCATTTACCGGAGAAGATAGCGTTGAAATTTCTTGTCACGGTAGTCAGTTTATACAGCAACAAATTTTACAACTGCTAACTAAACATGGCGCACGTATGGCTGAACCCGGAGAGTTTACCCTGCGTGGCTTTCTACGTGGTAAATTCGATTTAAGTCAGGCAGAAGCCGTGGCAGATTTGGTAAGTTCAAATTCAGCCGTATCGCATCAGGTTGCTATGCAGCAAATGCGTGGTGGTTTTTCGTCTAAAATAAAAATACTGCGTAACAAACTAATCGACTTTGCATCTTTAATAGAATTAGAATTAGATTTTAGTGAAGAAGATGTAGAGTTTGCTAACCGTACCGAATTAAAAAATCTAATCACCTCCATTCAACATATTTTAGAAAAATTGATTGATTCATTTGAACTGGGTAATGTTATTAAAAATGGTATTCCGGTTGCTATTGTAGGTAAACCAAATGCGGGCAAATCAACCTTGCTAAATATTTTATTGCAAGAAGAACGTGCCATTGTATCCGAAATACCGGGCACTACACGAGATACGATTGAAGATGAAATAACCATTGAAGGAGTTCTTTTTCGTTTTATAGATACAGCCGGCATACGCGATACTACCGATGTAATAGAACAAATAGGAGTAAACAAAGCCTTGCAGGCCATGCAAAAATCGGCTATTGTAATTTATTTATTTGATGCGCATGAGCTTAGCAAGCAAGATTTAATTTTAGAAACACAAAAAATACAGGAGCATATTGGCAACTCGCAACTACTAATTGTTTGTAATAAAATTGATACTGAAGATTTAAATGAGTTGCAACAAGAGTATGATGAAATAGAAAATATTTTATACATATCAGCCAAAACACATTTGTATATAGATGATTTAAAAACTAAGCTGGTAGCCTTGTTTGATAACCGTACGGTAAACATTACCGAAACCGTTGTTACCAATGCCCGTCATGCCGAAGCATTACACAAAGCCAATACTAATTTACACCGAGTTATAGAAGGTTTAAGCAATAACCTGCAAACCGATTTATTAGCGCAAGATATACGCTATGCTTTAGAAGCCCTTGGGCAAATTACAGGCGAGGTTACAAATGAAGATTTACTTGCAAACATCTTTGGTAAGTTTTGTATCGGAAAGTAATTACCCTTCCCTTGCTTGTCAAGCCCTTGTCTTTGTTGGATTTTAGCTAAATCAATTTTCTTTTATTTGTTGCCCAAACCTACTTTTTAAGCTAATTTTGTTGCCCAGTTGTTGCCCAAGCGTTCGGGCAACAAATTTGGGCAACAAAAATGAAGCAAAAAACAGCACTTGGAGAAATAATGCTACTTCCAGCTACAACTAGCTACAAACAGCTACAACCAGCTACAAAGGGATGAGCAGCAACATTCGCATAGAAAAGACCTGCGAATATTGTCATAACTCCTTCCGTGCTCAAAAAGTCACCACCCGCTATTGCTCCGAGCTCTGCAATAAAAGAGGATATAAAAAACGTATCCGTGATGAGAAGCTAAACAAAGCCATTGAAGAAGAAAACACAAAGCGACCTTTCAATCCGGTTGTAAAGGAAAAGGAGTTTTTAAGTATTAAAGAAGTGTGTATGCTGATAGGAGCAAGCAGGTGGACGGTATATAGAATGATTGATAACGGACTCGTAAAAGCAGCTAAAATTGGCAGGAAAACTATAATTGAACGAAATGAAATAAATAACTTATTTTTATAATAGCAACATGACAGTAACCTTAAGACAGCGCAAAAAAGGAGATAAGATTAGCTTATACCTCGAGTACTATAATAATGGAAGTAAAGAATACGAGTACTTAAAACTCTATTTGAAAGTAGAATCCCCTGAGTGCAAACTCACCCGTAAAGAAAAGGATGATAACCGGATGAACCTTGATTTAGCAGAGTCCATTCGAAGCAAGCGGCATTTTGAATTAAAGAACGGTGTATTTGGTTTTCAGGATCTAGGGAGAATGAAAGGTAGCTTCATAAAGTATTTTGAAACCCTAACAGAAAAAAGAAAAGAACAGCCCGGCAATTATGGAAACTGGGATAGTGCCCTAAAACACTTAAAAAAATTTGCGGCAAAAGATGTGACCTTTGATGAGATAAACAAACAATGGTTGGAGAACTTCAAAACCTATTTACAGAATGCTCAAAAATCTAGTATGGAGAATAAAAAGCTTTCTCAAAATTCCCAACATTCCTACTTTAATAAAATTCGAGCTGCTTTAAGAGAAGCTCATAAAGATGGTAATCTATTACGTAACCCCATTGATGAAGTAGATGGCATCAAAGCAGGGGAGCCCGAAAGAGAGTTTCTTACCTATGATGAACTAATTGCCATGTCAAAAACAGATTGTGATATCCCCGTTTTAAAACGAGCTTTTTTATTTAGTGCATTAACCGGTTTGCGATGGTCAGACATAAATAAACTAAGCTGGGCCGAAGTTCAGCATTCGAAAGAAATTGGCAACTATATCCGTTTTACCCAAAAGAAAACCAAAGGAGCGGAGACTTTACCAATAAACGAAGATGCGGTAAAACTATTAGGCGAAAGAACAAAACAAGAAGAGCGAGTTTTTATAGGATTAAAATACAGTGCTTGGCATAATTTCAGGTTATTACAATGGGCCATGAAAGCAGGGATAACCAAAACGATAACCTTCCATTGTGCCCGCCACACATATGCTACGCTGCAACTTACGCTTGGTACGGATATCTATACGGTTTCAAAATTATTAGGACATAAAGATTTAAAAACTACACAGATTTATGCCAAGATAATAGATGAACGTAAAACCTTAGCGGCAACTAAAATAAAACTAGACATATAACACAATTAACAACATGCTTCAATCAAACAGAAAAACTCCAGGTGTCTATATAAATGAATTAAATGCCTTTCCAAATTCAGTAGTACCGGTTGCTACTGCCGTCCCAGCATTTATAGGCTACACACCGCAAGCTTTTTATCAAGGTAAATCATATACTAACATTCCAACGAAGGTCTCTTCATTTACTGAGTTTAAAGCAATTTATTGTATACCTGATCCAGCAGCTCCAGCTGACCCATCCAAACAATATAACCCTCAATATTATCTTGTAGCACAAAAAGCACTACCCGCTAAAGGAGATTATTTGAATATTAATGGCACCTATTATTCAATAGTACCCGACCCAAATACTATTTATTATCTCTATAACAGCATTCGTTTATTTTACCAAAATGGAGGAGGAGATGCCTATATAGTTTCAGTGGGACCTTATGGATCCCCATCAAAAAATCCAATGAACCCGGCTGATCAAATTGTAAACCTCAATGTTCAATTATCCGATTTGCTAAATGGATTGGCTTTATTGAAAAATGAGCAGGAACCAACCATGTATATTTGTCCTGAAGCGACTTTATTATCGGTTAAAGATAATGGGACGTTGATGCAAGAGATGTTAGTACAGTGTACTGATATGCAAACAGCAATTAGTATTTTTGATCTTATTGGCGGTAAAAATCCTGATCCCATTTTATATACAAACGATATTACAACCTTTAGAAATAACACGGGGTCACTGGGGTTGAAATATGGTGCAGCTTACTATCCGTTTATTGGCACAACCATCATGCAAAACCAAGAGATTGATTACACAAACTTATTTGGTGGCGACCTTAAACAGCTTAAGACTATATTAAGCCCGCCAAGTAACCTCAATCCAACCGTTGATAAAATTATTGCCAATATTCAAGAACCTACAGGTGATCCCTTAACCGTTAGTCAATATAATAATGCTTTACTAAATGCCAGCCAGACGTATAACGAGATCATTCAACATGTTTTATCAGATGCTAACATACTTCCACCCAGTGGTGCCATGGCAGGAGTAATGACTACAATAGATAATCAAGAAGGAGTTTGGTCGGCACCTGCAAACACTTCTATAGTTGGCGCAGCTTCGTTACCTATTAGATTATCAGATAGCCAACAGGAAAATTTGAACGAGGATGCTGTAACCGGTAAATCCATCAATGCAATTCGTTTTTTTAATGGTTTAGGTATTTTGGTATGGGGTGCCAGAACACTTGATGGAAATAGTGCAGATTGGAAATATGTCCCGATTAGAAGAACGGCGATTTTTCTTGAACAATCCTGTAAATTAGCTGCACAGGCTTATGTGTTTCAACCAAATGTAAAAAATACATGGGAAGCTGTAAAAGCTATGATAAGCAGTTTCTTAACTAGTATATGGAAAGAAGGAGGTTTGCAGGGTGCATCTGCGTCGGATGCTTTTTCTGTAGATTGTGGTTTAGGAACAACCATGACATCTGAAGATATACTAAACGGGTTTATGAATGTTACTGTTAAAGTAGCTATTGTACATCCGGCAGAGTTCATCGTGTTAACCTTCCAACAACAAATGGCAACATCAAGTTAATTTTTTAAATAGAATAATATAAATGAATTTTACCCCTGAACAACTGAGAAAGCTTAAACCAAAGTTCGATAAGTTAACTTATACTGAAAAACTGTTGTTTTGGGATAAACACTTTTGGAATAAGGAAAAAGACTTCTTTTTTGGCTTTCACTGGAGTTATTTTTTTAATGAAGTAGATACGGAGGAAGAACATTCGAAACCTGAAAATTCGATAACAATTTATCCTTCTAATGGAAAGGAAAATGAGATGTGTAATATTTGGTTATTCAACCATATACAAAGTGAGCCGCACTATAATTTTGAAAAACAAAAGGAAAAATATTTTGAAAAAATTAAGAATAACCCACGGCCAATTGAATTTATAGAAAGTGAAATTGCGCTTATAATTATACAAAGGGATAAAGAAAAGAAGTTAATGGAAGGTAAATCAGATATTTTCGTATGGGGATATTATTATGGTTATCAAAGTGTAGTTCAGAATGTAAAAAGACCTCCAGTTATGGAGGCAAATAAATTTAATAGAATAATTTTATCATATACTAAAGGTGTTTGTGATGCTTACTACTTAGGGTTTTTAGAACAACAACTTGAAGCCATAAGGCAGGGTAATAAAGCATTGTTACTTAAAAATGATAAACCCAAAGGTGAAGATATAACGATAGAGCAGGTTTATGAAATTTTCAATTCTATTGATTTAAATAAAGAGCTATTACGTGAAAAAATGCTTAGGGGTCCTTATATATCTATGAATAAGGATACTTTTAACAGTGATGTTAGAATTTTGTTAACTCAAATATTGGAACAATATAAGGCTCAGACATCAAGACTGAATAATGAAAACAAATTAGCGCATCTTCAAGAAAGATTAAAACCGCTTCCGAAAACCACAAAAGTTGTTACCTCAAAGTTTGAAGGTGAAATGGAACAAGTTCATAGTACAATTGATGCTCTTTTAAATAAATTTTACACTGCAGAATTTAACTTAATAGCTCCTGATAATAATCCGGTTCAATTACCGACCAACCAACCCGATATCCCTAAAGAAAGGATACTGCCTAATAAAACTGCATTTAAATACAAAAAGAAAGGAGCTAGTGACCAAACAAAAATTGCCAACTTAAGAAGCAATTTGATCGATAAGTGTTTAATAGCTGAAGCTACTCCCTTAATGGATTTTAAGAAGATATTTCGCAATGAGTTACCTACTGAACCTATAAAATGGACTGGAACTCTATCTGAGTTATATTATTTTATCAAACAAATGCATTTGGAATTAAAACTGATAGAAGATTTAGGTAATGAGATATGGAAAATTACAGCTAATTGTTTCGTTTCTAAAGATGGTAATAAATACGATTATGCTAAGTTTAGGTTACAAAAAGCACCGGCAAATACGAGTCAATTAGACAAAATCCTATCAAATTTATAGACTCTGTACTCTACACCCCTCATTTTTTTCTAAAAAAAAATCTAACGCAAATTAGTGTGAATTGCAACAATAAAAGGCAATTTGGGAACTCTACACTCTGCACTGCACTCTACACTAAAATTTAGTAGGTCATAACGGGCCTTTCTCAAATTAATTTTACATCCGAGACGTCAATATATGGCCTTGCTAGCCTAGTATTTATCTAAAAAATGTAAAATGAATAACGAAGAACAAATAATCCAAAAACTAAATAGTATAGAAACTATGCTTTTAGAACAGACCCTTTTAAAAAAGGAAGTCTTAAATTTTAGTGAGGCTTGCCACTATCTTGCAGTAAGCCAAAGCCATTTGTATAAACTAACCAGTTCGAAGCAGGTACCCCATTTTTGTCCACAAGGTAAAAAGCTCTACTTCAACCGGCAAGAGTTAGACGAATGGTTACAGCGGAATAAAAATGTAACCACCGATTTTATTGAAAAAGCAGCTACAGATTATATACTTAAAAACAAACACAAATAAATATGAAAACATTAACTGATACGGAGTTTCAAGAGCTAAACAAAAGACTTGCAAATATTGAAGCCTTGCTTTTAGAAAAGCAAAAACACCCAACAGAAATCATTTATGATAACAGCGACTTTATTCGATTAATGAATATTAGTAAACGAACTGCCCAGGATTGGCGTGATGAAGGATTAATTACTTTTTCCCAGATTGGGAATAAGATTTACTACAGGCAAGAGTATGTGAAAGAATTTATGGATAAGCACTTAAAACCGAGTAGTAAAAAAAAATAGTTGACTATACGGTTGTTCCAATAAACCTCTGTGTTTATGTAGCCCAAAATAACATAGAGAAAACGTTTAGGTTATATCTATGGCTGAAATTAAACTATGTAAGTGGTAAATTCCGGTCGACAACAAGTGAGTTAAACAATATAGCTTCACACTTGGGGTACAAAGATATACGTGCTGTTAACTATCAAGTAAAGGCTCTTAAACGCTTAAACTGGTTAAAATATAACGAGGTTACCGGATATTATTTAATTTGCTCTTTTAATAAACTAAATATTGAATTTGAAAAGCAATCTCGTGCCGGGATTATTTGCTATAAAGAAGATGTATTAAACATATATGCTTTTGTTGGGGCTGCGATATTCTCTTACTTATGTAAGAGTTATTGGAGGAAGAAAAAACGAGAGAAGGTCGTGCTAATAAAGGGAGGCACCTGTAACTCCTTCTCTCAATCCTCCAACTTTAAATTAAAATACGCTCCGGTTGCAACAACAGGGATAAAGGCTTTGTTTGGTATATCATCATCAAAAGCATCCTTTCTAAAGCTTCAAGCCTTTAAAATGGGCTATATAGAGGTTAAAAAGAACTTTATAGTTGAGAACATTTCTATTACAGAGTTCAACCAGGCAAGAAAATATGCCGAAGGTGGAAACAAACTCCTAATTAAGAATGGAAAAGTATGTAGGCAATCAATTGATACCATTTTGCCTCGAATTACACTTCGTAAACGACAAAAACCAGTAACATAAAGAAGGGATTATTAAGGGAAGTTATCTAAGTATAGTGATATAACTTAAATAAGGTAAAGAAGGTGGGCGGTTTTTTACCATTAAATAATAATTAGATGCGCAAAATTTTTTAGGATAATGTTGATGTATTAATAAAACTCAAATAATTGTGTTTTCTTTGTGTTACTTTTAAGTATGCTTGACCAATTTAATACTACAATTTTCCATAGAATATCAAAAACTTGGGGCAGTGGCCCACTGTTCTGTACTTTATCAAATCGCCATCAGTATTATTGTAAAAAAAACAATAAAATAATCATCCCCTTTACTGATCTTATTAACGAAGTTTTGGTAAATAGATTACTTAGTGGTTGGGGGATTAAAACTCCAGAAATTTGTTTGGTTAATTTTGAATTTAATGTTTTTCAAAATGAATTAGAAGCAGCTTTTAATGAAATTGCTGAAGAAGCTAAAGCCAGAAACGCTATTTTGAAAAATCATTATGTAGCAAATAGATTTGTTCATCCGTTGTTTGGAAGTAAATATATTATAAACCATTCTGGATTATCTGGTAATGCTGCTAAAGATAGTTTTGATTTAGATAAATTTTCTAATCCCACTCATATTCTGTTAATTGGTTTTTTTGATTTATGGATTAGTAATAAAGATAGAAAACCATCAAATTCAAATTTGATTAAAAGCTTGAATGAAGATGAAAAGTTTGATATCGTTGCTATTGATAATTGCCAAGCATTTTATAATAATAACAGTTATGTTAATTTATTGGATTCAGTACCATTTCTTACTCCGGAAGAATCCATTTTAACATGTGGGTTGGCACAACAATTGATTGATACTCTAAGCAAGGAACAGATTAGTGATTTGTCGAATTTAGCATTATCATTCATTGAAAATTCTTTACCTTTGCTGGACGAAACCTTTGATGAGATTCCAAATAGTTGGGGACTATCCGAAAATAATAGAGTTGAGATAAGAAATTTTTTATCTAATAAAAAGAGAATAGAAGATATTCGTCAAAAATTTATATCTTTCGTTGAATTATGAAAAATTACTTTAGTATAGTTTCATTTTTGAATAACCAAATTAGCGGAGAAAAAATTGCTATTGGTTTGATATTTCTAAAAGATGAAACCCCTTTTGTTAGATTTTCAAAAGCAAAAATAAATCTTGCGAAAAAGATTAATCCACTTTCATTTTCCCTTCTTACTAGTAATATTAAAAATTTTGAACCTAAATTTTTAAACAATATTAATAAGTTGAAAAATGAATCTAATTTTAGCCTTGATAATTTATATAGGCTGAATGGATACGAACAAGGGATTATTAATATATCAACACCTAAATTATTTAATGCCGAGATTAATACTGAAACTGTAGAATATTATTTTAATGAATGGATAGAAAATAAATCTCATTTAGAGAAAGAAGAAATTATCAAACCTAAAAAGGAGTCGACTATAAAACAAACTGTAAAAACAAATTTAGCTATTTACAAAGAGAGAATTGATATTAATTATCGAGTGGAAAAAGAAAATATTCCTGATTTATTTTTTGATTATAGATTAGATGTTATTGCTGCTAATGGATCATTAATTACTGCAAAATCCGTTGATTTAGAGAATCAAAAAAGTGGATCAATTGAAAACTCTATAGCTAAATATGAACTTCTTTTAGATTGTTTAATTCCTTTTTCTGAAAAAAAACTCCACCTTAAATCTTCTGGTCATGAAAATCTATTGTTGATTAACAAGCCCTTAAAAGGTTCTGAAAATGAAGAGTTATATCATAAACTTAAAAACCAAAGGCAATTTAAATTTAAAGTTGCTGAACTGGATCAATTGTCAAAATTAAAATCCGTTATTGCAAAGCACGGTGTAAGTAAGTTTTCAGAGCGTTTATTAGCTTAAGTAGAAAATTCTCTATCTAAACTACCGCAAACCAACCCCAATTAACGCAAACGAACCCCAACCCTTTCATTCATTAATTCTCGGTCGTAACTTAGTAAAGTTATTGCCAATACATGAGTACAAAAAGTGCGGAGCCCACCTATAAAACAACCCTGATAAAATTATCGGAGATAAAACCCAACCCCGATAATCCCAGAATAATAAGAGATGAAAAATTCAACCAACTGGTAAAGTCGATCAAAGACTTTCCAAAGATGCTTTATTTAAGACCGGTGGTAGTCAATGATGAACTCATGGTCCTTGGGGGCAATATGCGATTAAGAGCAGCCGAGAAAGCAGGCTTAAAAGAAATCCCGGTCATCAAAGCATCCGAACTAAGTGCCGAAGAACAAAAAGAATTTATTATAAAAGACAATGTAGGTTTTGGCGAATGGAACTGGGATACATTAGCCAACGAATGGAACACAGAACAACTTATCGATTGGGGCATGGAGATTCCAAACTTCAAATCAGAAGTAGAAGGAAACTTTAACGATCAAGGTATCACAAGCAAAAACCAATTCGGGGTAATTGTTATCTGTGAAGATGAAACAATCCAAGAACAAACCTTTAAAGATTTAGCCGAACTGGGATACACCTGTAAAGTAGTTGTAACATGATCATACAAGTAAGAAACAAAACCAAAGACTATAACAACTACCGTTCCGCGCGAGTAAAGAGTTTGTTCAATGCCGAGAAAGGAAACGAATTTAATTTAGATGCCAACCTCCCAATAGAAAATATGGATTGGCAAATAGGATTAATAGTTGGACCCAGCGGAAGCGGTAAAACCTCCATTGGTAAAAAGCTATTCGGAACGGATAAGATAATAGACTTATATAAAGACTGGGACATAGACTTACCCATCGTAGAAGCCATATCTCCACAAGGTGATTTTAATGCCGTAACCGCTGCCTTAGCCAATGTAGGATTAGGAGATGTTCCGGCATGGTTAAAACCCTTCCATGCACTTAGTAACGGACAACAATTCAGGGCCGGGTTAGCCCGGGTAATTACCAATGCACCCGATGAAGTAATCATTGATGAGTTTACCAGTGTTATAGATAGACAAATTGCTAAAATAGGAGCTATGGCCTTTGCCAAGGGCTGGAGAAAAAACAAACAAAAAAAATGTGTACTCCTTGCTTGCCATTACGATATTATTGAATGGTTACAACCCGATTGGGTTTTCGATACAGGAACCGGAGAGTTTAAAAAAAAAGTTCCATCGGAAACAGACCCAGCTTCAATCTGGAAATTAGGAAGGTCGACTCCTCTTACTGGAAACATTTTAAACCGCATTACTATTTAGATCTACCCATGCCACCCGCCGCAGAATATTTTATCGGAACTGTAGAAGGCGAACTTGTTTGTCATGTAGCTGTTTGCCCTTTCTTTACAGCAAAAGCATATAGAGCCACCCGATTAGTAGTGATGCCTGAGTGGCAAGGGGCAGGGGTAGGGACTAAGTTTTTAAAATGGATATGCGAGTATCACAAACAAGGCAACGGAAGATGTAATAAGAAACTACCTACGCTATTTCATACCTCGCATCCTCAACTAATCGCTTATCTGAAAAACAGCCCCGATTGGGTTTTAAAAAGCCAGCAGATGTATGGAGGCAATAAAGTAAAATCTCAAAGAAGCATCGCCAAAGCAAATATCCTAAAAGATGAAAGCATCGGAAAAAATGCAACAGGTTACGGAGGACATTTTAGAGCAGTGCAAGGATTTAAATATATAGGCCATAACGAAACTATTAAAATGATCTAATAATATAATGCAAGAAAAATAATTAAGTAGGTAAGATGATTAACGTATTTATATCCGGACAAGGCTACTTTGCAGAACAAGTACTTCGAGCTTATTTAAACAATGGTATAAACGTAATAGGAGTGTGCTGTCCGATAGGGGATAAGTACATTGGAAAATTAGCCAACACATTTGATATACCCATCATACATAACTTAAATGTAAATTCACTAAACACTCTAAATAAAACAATAGACTTAGGTGTATGCGCACATTCATTTGATTATATAGGAAAGCTAACAAGGTATAAATCAAAACACGGCTGGATAGGATATCACCCATCCCTTTTACCCAGACACAGAGGTCGCTCATCTATCGAATGGGCTTTACGCATGAAAGATATTATTACCGGTGGAACGGTGTTTTGGTTAAATGCCGGAATCGACAGAGGAGATATAGCCTATCAGGATTGGTTTTTTATAGAGCCTAAATTATTTAACCTAAATCCTAAAGAAGCAGCCAGGATATTGTGGCAAGACAAACTACAAGAAATAGGAGTAAGGCTGCTTTTAAAAGCGGTTAAAGATATTGAAGCAGGTGTTTATATCCGAATCCCACAAGACAACAGATTCAGCACATGGGAGCCATCAACAGAAGTGAAAGATATTTATAGGCCCGATGCCTTGATGATAGGAAACTAATTAGTCAGTTCTGTTTAAAATACAGTGAAAATACAACGTGGCAAATCCTCAAAACATAGAGAAGCATAAGTTTAAAAAAGGGCAGTCCGGCAACCCAAACGGCAGGCCACTGGGTGTACCAAATTCTAAAACGCGTTTACTAAGATTACTCGGTTTAATTCAGCAAAAAAAGAACCCTGTAACCGGTGAGAAGGAGGATTTTAGTGTGGCAGAGCAAATGGATATGGCTATTATAGCAAAAGCCCTACAAGGAGATGTAAGAGCCTATAAGGAAATAATGGATAGGTTAGAGGGGTATGTTACTGCTACTCAAGAAAAAAACAGCCTTGAACCGGTAACTATACAAATTATGAGAATGGGAAAAGATTTAGCAGATGAAACTTATGTGGATTAAATATTTTCAGTACACAAACAGTTTGATATACCTTATCGAACTTTTAGCTATAATTGCTATACTAGCGATTAACTAAAAAAATCAAAATTCTTTTGTCGCCCGTTTGTTGCTCAAAGACCGTGAGGGTACAACGTTAGGGTAAAAGTACATTCCATGCGAGAAAGTACTTTTTAAATAATCGTTTTAATTTTCTTACTTTTAACTCCAATGTTTCATATTGCTTTTAAAAAATATTTTCTTTTATTCCTTTTGTTTCTAAATATAAATTTATCAAAAGCCCAGCTTCCCGGTAAAGAAGCCTGGCATTGGCAGTTTGGAGATAGTTGTGCTTTAGATTTTAGTTCGGGCATACCGGTAGCGTCAAGAAGCTCTATTAATACTACCGAAGGCTGCGCCTCTATAAGCGATGCAACTACAGGGCAGTTATTGTTTTATACCGATGGAACTTACGCTTGGGATAAAAACAACAACCAAATGCCTAATGGTTTTGGTATGATAGGAGGATTTGGAACATCTACACAAGCAGCTTTAATTGTACCTAAACCCAGTAGCTCAACCATTTATTATTTAATAAGCGCTGACCAAGGTGGTTACCAATCGGCAAATACAGGCGTACATTATTCCATTGTTGATATGAGTTTAAATGGCGGCTTAGGTGATGTTACAACAAAAAACATATTACTTACACCTCCACCTACTACTGAAAAACAAACTGCTATTAAGCATTGTAATGGCACTGATTATTGGATAATAACTCATCCTTTTAATTCAAACGCGTTTAATGTTTATCTTTTAAATGCAGCGGGAATAAACCCAACCCCTGTTGTTTCAAATGTAGGAAGTAATCAATCTGGGTCTTCTTATACTACTATTGGGTATTTAAAACCTTCTTCTGACGGAAAAAAACTTGCTATCTGTACGTACGACTCCATCTGCATTATAGAAATATATGATTTCAATGCAACTAATGGATTAATAACAAACCCTATCACCTTAACGTATCCTGGGTACTCCGGGTTCTATGGTATTGAGTTTTCTCCCGATAACCTTAAACTATATGTTAGTTCTTATGGATCTGAATTATATCAATACGATTTAAGTGTTTATACTCAATCGGCAATTTTGGCTTCACAATTTTCAATACTAACTATACCAAATTTTATTGGGGCATTACAATTAGGACCAGATGGTAAAATTTATTTAGCTGTTCCGGGTACTAATTTTTTAGGAATCATTGAATCTCCCAATAACCTGGGACAAAATTGTAATTTCATACTACGTGGCATTATTGTAAGCCCAAATTCAGGAGTTGGAGTTTTGGATGGGCTCCCTAATTTTGTACGTTCTTATCGTTATGGTCCGCATACTGAACACCAAACAAAACTGTGTTCTTTTACTTCTTATACAATTTCGGCTAGCGGAAATAGTAATAATTATAATTGGAGCAATGGTGATACAACAAAAAGTAGTGTTGTACACAATTATGGTACATACTGGGTAAATTTAATTGACTCGGTTGGTTGTAGTGAAGAGATGGATACGTTTTATATAACACAGGCAAACGCTCAGGTTGTTTCTATTTTAAAAGATACTGCGCAATGCGCTAATGCCGTTTCTGCCCTTGCAATAAATGCTACTGATACAGGAGTGGTAAATTATACATGGAGTGATGGGACCACTAATCCTATTAAAACATTAAACGATACTGGCATTTATTGGGTTGATTATACATTTACTAACTTTTGTGTAAGCAGAGATAGTTTTATGTACACAACAAACCCAATTCCAATAATTAACTTAGGAGATGACACCACATTTTGTTCGGGGCATTTACAATTTTACGCTTTTAATATTAATAGTACTTATATATGGGATGATGGGGAAACAACACCTAGTATTACAGCTACTAAACCAGGCACATATTGGGTAAAAGTCACTAATCAATATAGCTGCATAAATTCCGATACCTTAGTTGTTCATCCAAAATTAAATACCTTTAATTTTGTTCTCCCTAATATTGTGACTCCAAATAATGATGGAATAAATGATTTTATAGACTTTGGTAAATATCAATTTTCATCATTGCAGTTAGAAATATATAACCGTTGGGGTACAAAGGTTTTTGAAAGTGAAGACCAAAGTTGCATTTGGAAACCAACTTGTGAAGATGGTACTTATTTTTACACAACGCAATATAAACTTGATTGTGGAACTGCAACAGAAACTATCTCGACTAAGGGATTTATTACTGTGATAAGATAGAAACGCACTTTTTATTTCATTTGTCGCCCGTTTGTTACCCGAAGGGCGTGAGAGTATATTGTTAGTGTTAAAGTATACTTTGTAATGGTTACAGGTTGTATTATATCATGATACTTTGGGGCAAACCGATAACATTTACTTTTTTCACCAACTATGTAAGGTTTAGGAGCTTTTCGAATATATTCTTCAGCTCTAAGTCCAACAAATGCTCTTATTTTTTAAAAGGGTGTAATTTTGTTTCTATCTATTTGGTTTTATAAGATAAATTTAGATAATCGGTAAGCACAAAAGACACCCTTTTTAAACGGTCGCTTTTAACAGTTAAATAGCTACTTTAATTATTGATAACTATTTTCTGCATTTGTATTATCCCTGATGAATTTACAACTTGTATAAAATAAACACCATTATTTAATTGAGTACTTAATTTAATTGAACCCTGATTAACCTGATACGTGTTTTGTAAAACAAGCCTACCTGTAACATCGGTTATTTCTACATTCCATTGTTTATCGGTTAAATCACTTCCTCTAATAAATATATCGCCCGAAGATGGATTTGGATAAACCATTAGTTGGCTATTGCTTGCAGCTAATTTATTAATCCCTAAAGGGCTTACTGTAACTACTACGGTATCATAAGTTATCGTACCACAAATATTTTGCTCAACGGCATAACTTGTAGTTGCATTTGGTTTTATCCATAAGCCTGCCATAGTATCTATTGCGTTGCTATTGCCTAACACATACCAAATGCAATCATCATCTAAACCAATTTCATGTGTTCTACCTATATAAACGCTATCATTTTGTGTTATGCTTGTATCGCGCCCAGCATACGCAGGTAAATCCATAGGCAATAAACTTACATCATCTATTAAATAATATGGGGCAGTAAATCCATTACTATTAAATAGCTGGAATTGTATGGTTGCACTATCTACAAAATTTCCCAACGTAATCGTGTTTTCATTTCCAATAGCTGTAAACCTACTTTGTATTTTAACCCAATTCATTGTATCTGTCATAAAAACAGCAGGATTATTTTCTGCTTGTGGAGTTACAGGCATATCCTTACAACAATCATACGTGGCGACCGTACCATTATCTACATAAGCTCCAAAACGATTAGTAGCGTATGTTATGGTGTTAGCTGTGTTATAATAAAAGGTTAAACAATAATTTTTACCTACTTGTAATATATTACTTAATTGCCCTTTTAAATAATCACGTTTATTTGAATTAACCGTAGGTGGAGATGCGTAAATAGTTTCTAATGCAATGTATGTGTTGCCTGTTCTTGGTTTTTGATACCCACCTCTATTATAAGGAATTCCGCAGTTTGATACACTTGGGTTTACACAACAGGTAGTGTATAATTCACCTTTACAGGCATTGTTTGAAGGAATTGATGAATTTACCCAATCCCAGTATTTGGCACTATCTGCATCATTTAATCCATTAGGGCAACTTTTTAATTGCTCAAAACTTGGATTTAACACAAGGTTTACCTGTGCCTCGATAGAAAAAGCAAATAAAAATAATATGGCTACTGTTTTTACCATTAAAAAAATATCCCTGCAAGATACCATCTTACAGGGATATTAAAGATACAAAATTATTACTTGCTTATAATTACTTTTTGTTGCTGTACTTGCCCGTTGGCTGTAATTACTTTTACCAAATAAACACCATTGTTTAATTGTGTGTTTAGTTTAATTAAACCTTGGTTTACCTGATAAGTGTTTTGTAAAACAAGTCTGCCTGTAACATCGGTTATTTCCACATTCCACTGTTTATCTGTTAAATCGCTCCCGCTAATATATATATCGCCCGATGAAGGATTAGGATAAACAAGAATTGTTTTAGTAACTGCAACAGTTGAAATGCCAGCTGTTTGATTTGCTCTCCTTACACTTGCAGCGGGAGTTTGAGACAGAGAATCATAAGGGCAGTTACTTTCAAAATAAATATTGGTTTGATTAACCGTATTGTATAATGCCCTTGCTGCATAAACTACATCGCCATTAATGGCAGGGCAAGAATTAGCTAAGGTGTAAACCACCGTACTATCTAATAAACTATCCGGTTGTAAAGCATAATTTATGGCTGCATTATAAAAGTTTTTATAATTGCTTTCTATAGTGGTAGTTGGCAAAAGTGCATTATTCATCGCCTGTGCCGTACTCAAATTACCTTGTGCCAAATTACTTTCTATATCTGCGATTTTACCCAAGTTTGTGTTTTGGTTAGCAACATAGAAATTTTGCAAAACTACCGACGAATCTGCTAAACTATCATTTGCTAATAACATATGATAGTATTTCAGTTGACCTCTATATGTACTTTGTATTGGTAATATAATGAACGGAATGCTGTCCTGTACCAGTCTTTCTGCTAAACGTAAACCATTTACCGGACATTTAGTACAAGGTGCTTGCGGTGATGTAGCACAAACATTTCCACTTGGCGTTGCATTAAAAAATAAGGCAGTACCGGCTAATGAAATATAATCCGTAACACCTGGATTTGCAGATGAACTGTTTTGTGGATAATAAGTAGAAGAAGTGGCAGAACTGTTTGCCTGTACATAAATCGGCGAAAGTGTAGCATCGCTGCTTCCATCTACGTATGTCCCAAAATTATTTCCCGTCCAAACCCCCGTCCATTGGTTATCGCTTGCTAAAGTTGCACTGCCTTGTTGCCCTAATATACAAGCATTGGTAAGTGCAAAACCTTGTGCATTGGTGTTCATTGTGTTGTTTTGCCATGTAGTAAAATCATTACCGCCAAAGCCGCTGCTTATGCCTTCAAATTCAAAACCTTTAGTAATGTTTACGGTGTTATTGCAATACACTTTGCTTGCCGTATTATCTACCGAATAGATACCACGTACGTTAAAGTTGGTAATTCCAAAACCATGTATGTTGTTATTGCTTATTGAATGCGTATTACAATTATTAGCATTAATGCCATATTGTGTAGCCGTAGGTGTTATTGAATTTTGTACTGTTGAAACGTAATTGTTGTCAGCAAAAATTTTCATAGTAGTGCCTCTTTTTGCTTTAGGAGAAAACCAATCACTCATTTCTATACCGCTATATACATTTTGTATATTATTAAAATTAGCAGTTACACTAAAGGTTAGGTTTGTAGGGCAACTGGTAGTAAAGCAGTTAATCATATTATCTAATGTAATGGCTCTTCCAACATACTCTGTTGTAGGGTTGCTGTTAAAATAAGCTGTAACATTGTTGTTATCAGCATTAACACCACCAAAACCTAAATTAGTAACTCCTGTTGCCACACCAGTTCCATGAAACACAATGCCATTATTAATATTGGTTACTAAATTATAACGTAAATAATTATACTTATAAGTTGAACTTGTAACAATGATACCATAAGTACCGGGTGAAGGTGCATTATTAAATGGTACTATTGTTTTATTTTGCTTGCTGCGTATGTTAGTGCCCGCTACATGCACCTCTTGGTAATTATTTAAATTAACCCCAGTTACTACATCATAAAACTGGTTGTTAAAAGTTGGTGTAAAATAATTTGTGTTATTGGTATTTGGGTTGGTTGCCGGGTTGTAATTTGGATAAATAACCTGTGCTCTGTTATATTGTTTGCTTGCTAAAAGTGTATTTACACCATAAATAGCCGTACCTGAATTTGGATATGGATTTACCGGTGGCGGAAAGCATTTAAAACAAATTGGGTTAAACGGATAAGCGTTTATTAATTCAAAGGCATTATTCATGCAAGTAAAATTACTGTTCAAGCCATAAACACCATAGTAAATGCCATCAAATAAATTTAAGTTTAGGTTGTTTACCGTACTAACTGTATTACCAATAGTAACATCATTATACGTTAGTGGTAATATAGCAACTCCATTTGTATTACTTGTACCTACGTTATTGAGGTAAATGCCATAATTAGCATATACTGTATTTAGCGGGGCTTTCATGGTAGCAGGAACCCATGTAGGCGTGTTACCTAATTTATAAGGTGTTTGCAGTACTGCAACAGCAACAATTGATTTTGCGTGCTGCGGGGTTGCCGATGTTGTCCAACCATGGTTATTGCCGGTTAGCGTTGTAACTGTAGTAGGTAATGTTCTGCTTGTAAACACAGCATCCTTAATAGTAGCCGGAAAATTACTTGCAAAAGTATAGTTGCTCATTACAATACCAGTTTTATTTCTATTAAACACGCAACCATCAACCGTTAAAGTGTTGCTTGTAGCAGGTTGTAACCAACTATCGCAATTAATAGCAACAAAAGCATCTTCAATCATACTGCTATCTTGTACAATTAATTTTCCGCCCGGCTGAACTACTATGCCTTGCCACATATCAGTACAAGCAAGTAAATGGCAATGGGTTAACGTAAGTGATGCGTTGTTGGCTACAACCAGTGTACAATTGGGTGCAAAATAAAATACTTCATCGTGGAAAGTAACATTGCCGCTAATTGTAGTTATAGGGTTATTAAATGAATGCTCTACTACGGTATTTAATAAAGCGGCATTTGACTGGGTTATGGTTACCCCTCTGTATTGGTTTTTTGTACAGCGGCAGTCTTCTACAAAAACAGTTACCGTATCTTGTGCGGTGCACCCGGTAGTTGGGTCAGTAGTAGTAACTGTATAAATAGTTGTGCTTGCGGGTGTAGCAATAGGGTCTGAAACTCCTGCATTATTTAAGCCCGTAGCAGGCAACCAACTGTAATTAGGCATAGTTGATGTTGCATTTAAAGTAACTGATGCACCTGCATTTTGTGTACATATAAGAGCCGGGCTTGGATTGTGAGTTATACTTATTGAAGGAGAAGCACTAACAGTAAATGTTGAAGTACACGTACAACATGTAAGCCCGTTAGTATTTTTTTTGTTTGTAATAATGCCACAAGTAATAAAACTTGCTGTTACAGAATAAACTGTACCTGCCACAGGGTTTGTAATAACAACCTGCGAACCATTTGTGTTTGCAACAGGTGTTACACCAGTTGCCGGAAGCCATGTATAATTAACATTGGGTTGAGCATTGCTAACAGTAATTGTATTTGTTTGATTGCTACAAATTGAACTGCCAATAGTAGGACAGATAGGTGCTGGGTCAACAGTTGCTGTTACCGCTGTTGAAAAAGTGCAACTTGGTAAACTTGGAATAGAAGCGGTAACCGTATAACCCACTGTTGTACTTGCTGTTGGAATAGTAGTTGGATCTATCGTTATCTGACTTCCGGTTTGCCCTGTACTCCAAGTATAATCAATTGTAGAACCTCCGCAAGAACTTGTCGGAGTTGAAAATCCACCGGTAGCCGTTAAAACTTCAGGAACGCTCGAACAAAGTGCTGTTGCTGGCATGCCTGTTATAGCTAAAGGAGAGGTCATTGGTTGAAGCGACACATCATCTATAATATAGTAAGCTCCATCTATTGCCGTTGCTCCTGATGGATGACTGCTATTTGCCTGTATAGTAGAACTGGTTGGGTTAAAATTGCCGATATATAAATATGTTTCACCACCTTTTGCTACATACGTAAAGGTTAATTTTTGCCAACTTCCTGTAGTGTTAATAACTGATGTTGAATAAACTGCAAAACTATTTACATTATCAGGAACCATATAAGTTGATTGATATTGCAAACTATTAACTGTTACAGGAAAAGCATAATGCTGAGATGCTAAGGTTTTAGATAGCATTACTCCCATTCCATTACAAACCGAAAAGTAATTACTTGCCGATTGTATCCAATACGAAACCTGATAAGTAACACCGCAAACAAGGGGTTGTCTTAAAGTTGTTCCAATATATTCTGAATAGTATGCGTTTGCCGGAGGAGGAACAGCTTGATTAGGATTGTTTGCAACGGTAACATCTTCACCATACAAACCTGCATAGCCGTAAGATCCAATATGAGTACTAGCGTTATTTGGATTTGAGTTAGATGTAATTGTTGGATCGTGCCCCCAACTAAATGTATTTGCATTACTAGGAACATCTGTATCAAATTCGCAATTTGCACCATTTTCTGATGTTTCTATTTGTCCACCCCCGGTACTCGTTGGAGTATAATCGGGATAAAAATAATCCGGAGTGGCACCCCATGCAGGACCAGGGTTAGAAGCTGACAAGCCTTGAGCTGGATTAAACCAACCGTTGGCATTATAAATGTAGCACAAGCCTCCGGGTTGAGAAAATCCACTTCCAAAAGTTGAGTGTTGTTCAAAACCGCCATTGTTTACTAACTCACACCCTGTCGCACTAACAACACTATGTTGTATAGGAGCACCATATGAGCAACTGGTTAAAACACTATTAATTGATAGAGCATAATTTTTGGCTCCTGCATTTCCTGAAACTTCAATTAAATAAGTACGGCCAATAATAAGCCTTGAAACAGTAACTTGTATAGAATCGTTAAAGCCTGATGGGCTGACACTTGCTGTATTAACTATACTGCCACTCCCTATTAAAGTGGGATTATTACAAGTTCCGGAATAAACCTTAATACTGGTTGCTAATGGAGAAGTAACTTTGTTTACAAGTTTTATAATTTTAGTGGTTTCATTAGCTTTAAAATTATACCAATAATTTGTGTTAGATGTTTGTGTTTGCACGCTTGGATTATGACTAGAGGCAGGATTAGCAACAGGACTGGAATTATTTCCTATAATAATTGCCTGAGCATTAGCGCAACTACTCCCTATTTGTGCACTGGCACTAAAAGAAAATATAATTGCTAAACAGGTTAACAATAATTTTTGCTTTAATGCAAATCGAGAATGTTTTGTTTGTGTTGCTCTTACACAAATTGCTTTAGTGCTTGGCACTTTTGGTGTTGAGGATTGTGGGTTTTTCATAGGTGTTTTTTTAATTGGTTAAAAGTAGATCTGCTTTACTTCTTACTTGTTATCTAATATTTACTAAATAGTTTTGTTATGTAAAGAATAAGGTTTATGTGTAGTCATAATTTTATCTTATAACAAACCTAAAGCAAATTTTACCTTGCTAAACCAGCATTTTTTTAAAGGTGCAGTTTTTTGAGTGAACGGTATGGTTTTTTGATTAAACGGTTATTTTAAATTCCATTTAATTCTTTAAAAGTTTAAAAATGCTTTATTATTAAGTGTTAAAACTATATTGAAAGTATGGGTAAAAAATAGGCATAAAAAAACCACTCGGTTGAGTGGTTAAAAAAATCGTTCATTATACGTTAAAGTAGAATATATCCCGGTTAGAACATGAAGGCTTTAATTTTGTTCATCAGCTCACCCGTTAATATAATTCTGGAAAGCATTTCCGTAAGCTGATTTAAAGAATTTGGTTTAATCATATAATCGTCGGCTCCAAGCTTAATTGTTTCTCTTCTATCTTTTTCGGTAGAAGAAGTTGAGTATACACAAATAGGGACATCTTTTAGCCGTTCTATTTTACGTATTTCAACTAAACATTCTTTACCGTTAACACGGGGCATATTGAGGTCTAAAAAAATAAAGTCAGGAACAAAGCTTTCGTTTGTTTTCAGATATTCTAATGCTTCTTCTCCATTTTTTGCAATTGTACATGAGCTATCACCGCTGGTTTTTTCTAAAGCTAATAAGAAAAAATCCCTATCGTCTGCATCATCATCCACGAGGAAAAATGTTTTTTCTGAATTTTTATTTCTTATCGTATTTTCCATTTTTGTTTAAAGAGCAAAGTTAGGTTTTATACGCTAAGAAAAATTACAAAAAAACGCAAAAATCTTACATCAAAATACGTGGCAGTTATTTAACCTATGATTAATCGCCCAAGAATCTAAATAGTATTCTTTTTGTTTTACTTTAATAGTTGCAATTCCTTTAACATCATATAAAACGTCCTCTACTTTACCATTAAACTCGTAAGCACTTAGAGCCATTGGGCCATCAAAATAATTAGTTTGACAAAAATTTGATTCTCCGGGCCCACATTTTAAGCCCTAAAGGTTGCGCATTAGCTGTTAAATAAAAAACAGTAGCTAAAAAAAATAAAATATTTTTCATGTTAAGATTTATTTAACCAAAACCAAATGTGTGTTTACAATGCCTGCGTTACCTGTTACGTTTACATTATAAACACCTGCGTTGAGGTTGCTTACATCAATAGTTGTTTTGCCGTTTATGGTTTGTTGTAAAATAAGCTTGCCGTTTACATCGTACACTTCAACGATTTGTTTTTCGTTTGTGTTTGGCTCAATGGTAAAATTGTTTTGCGCGGGGTTAGGATATATTTGAACGCTTGCATGGTTGTTTAACGTTGAAATATTTGTTGTGCCATTAACGATGGTTATGGTGCCTGTTGCCGCACTTGCATCAATAGGAATGGTGCTTTGGTTGTAAGCAATAAAGTTTACATTGCTAATAGTAAAGGCCGTGTTAGGGTTGCTTGTTATACCTGCTAAGGTTTTAAATGTTATTTCGCCAATTTTACCGTTACCGCTTACGTTGTTGTGGTCGGTTTTGGTAATGGCGCATTCTGCCTGCGTTGCGCCTTTTAAAGCAATGGCCATAAGGTTTGTGTTTATGCTGCCCATCCAACTGCCGTTACCATTTATACCGATAGAAGTTGCATCTATATACGAGTTATTGAACTGAACAGTAAATGCAATGCCGTAGCCGTTATTTACAGGTGTTGTGCTGTTACCCAACATAATATCAAACACGCCGGCGTTTCCGCTTAGCACATTGTTTTGTTGTGGTATTAATGTTAAGGGTACTCCGCTTGTGCTTATTTGATTGTTGTTTGATAGTCTACCTGCAGGATGCGTTAACGAATAATTTTGAATAACGGCAAGCGTATCGTTTAAATTGATGGTTCCGTTTCCATCACAATCTATATGTTTAAAGTTAACCGATGTGATAAGTGTATCTATCCAATTGATGGCAGGTTGCCCCGTCCAGTTTATGGTAGCGTTGTTACGTGTGGTACCGCTGGTGTTGTTGCCAATGCCTATGGCAAGTATATCGTTGTTATCGGCTACTAAATCGTTGTTAGCATCGCCGGGCCAAACAAGGTTACACGAATCGGACACGATGATACTTGCACTATCTTTACATGTATGTGCATCGCTAACATAAGCGGTGTAAGTTCCACTTGTTAAGTTGCCAAAAATGTTTACCGAACTAAACGCGCCATGATTTAAATTGTATTTATACGGAGAAGAGCCTGCTGATGCCGAAGCTGTAATAATGCCTTTATCGGTAGCGCAGGTTTTGCTTAAACTTAGTGTTGGATGTGAAAACGCATTAACTATTTGTTTTATAGAATCGGTACCGCACACGTTACTTGCTTTTAAGGTTACGGTGTAAGCACCTGCTGTAGTATAGGTGTGTGTAGGGTTTTTTAAGGTGTGCGAAGTTGTATCGGTATCGCCAAAATTCCATAACCAAGTTGTTGGCGTATTTGTACTTTGGTTAGTAAACGTAGCAGCAGCACCCATACAAGCCTGATTAATTGAATAAGAAGCAACCGGTTTTAAACCACCGCCCCACAGATATACGGCTGTGCTATATTGTGTGCCAAAATTATTAGTTAAGGTTACCGGAAAATAAGTTCCGCCGTTTACAACAAGGGTGTTGGTGTTAGTTACACCTGTAACTCCGGCATTAGTCCAGTTATAAGAGGCATAACCGGGTGTTGCAGTTAGTGTATCATAAGGGCAATAGTATTGCGATGTTTCGGTTATTTGAACCGGTGTAGGGCACTCGATATCAATATACGCGTAACCAAAATGTTCGCCGTAGGCACAATCGGCAGTTTCGAACGTAACGTGCATAGGTGTGTTTACATAGCTACTTAAATTAACTGCATACTGTTTCCATTCTAAATAACCAACGGGATCGGGAGGAGCAGCTACCGTGGTTGCTGTAGTCATAGCAAAGCCCGATGTGGTGGTGCCACCAATGTAATTGCGTGTGTACTGAATTTCGTTGTTATTAGGGTCATAAAATTTTGCCTGAAAAAATGGCTCGACCGATGTAGGGTGTACACCATTGCCTACACCATTACACACAAAGGCTACCCAATAGGTAAAATAGGTGCTGGTAGCAGTTGGGGTAAAATAGCGGGTTATTGTTTGGTGACCTTGGCTTGGCGCGCCGTTATACGTTACATCGTTACCTAAGCGTAATGATAGTGAATGACCTGGCGCCAGGCGTTTTAAATTAGGCACGTAAGGATCAAAACCGGCATCGCAAATTTCTTGCACGTGGGTTAACGAATCTCTACCGCTATTATCTATAGTTGAAAATGAAAGTACGCCGTAACCTGTGGTAGCATCTTGTGTATTGGTTACGTTGCGTTGACCCTGCCATAAACCTGAGAAAGTTCCATTATCGAAATCGTAATCGCTGCAAGTAGTTGGTGAGTTACAGGTGTAAACCGTAACCGTTAGTGATTGAGTAGATGCGCAATTAAAACCATCTTTACCTGTAACGGTATAATTAGTTGATGCGGTAGGGTTTATGGCTATGGTTGGTGTGTGAATGTTACCGGGCATCCACGTGTATGTAGTAGTACCGTTAGCTGTTAAGGTTGTAGTAGTACCCGAACACATAGATGTAGAATAAGCATATACGGTTGCAATATCAACATCAACTGTGGCTGTGTTGGTATACGTACAACCACTGGCATCGGCACCGGTAACAGTATAAGTGGTTGAACCGGTTGGGGCGGGTGTAAAAACCGAACCTGTTGCGTTTGTGTTCCATGTATAGGTGCTGGCGCCGCTTGCTGTTAGGGTTGCGTTAGCGCCTATGCAAATAGTTTGGTTAAGCGGACTTATGACTACATTGGGACCCGCTTTTATAACGGTATCAATTGTAAAGCCGCAACCTGTAACAGGTTCGGACAGTGTAAGACTATATGTGCCCGGTGTAGTTACTTGTAAAGTTTGTAAGGTGTTTGTGCCAATGGGTAAGCCGTTGCCGCTCCAAGAATAAGTTCCGAAACCGGCAGGGCCTGTAAGTGTAAGCGGAGCACCATTGCAAATATAAGGGTTTGATAAACTTATAGTAGATGAGGGAGCTACATCAACTGCTACGTAGGAGTATGCGAAGTGTGTACCATCGGAGCAATCGCAGGTTTCAAAAATGATGGTAACTTGTTGCCCAATGTAACTTTGCAGAGGCACTTTCATAGATTGCCAATCGTGATACTCAAATGCTTCGTCATCGCCGGTGAAGCCATCGTAGCTTAAACTATCTTGTTCTACAAAACCATAGCCTGACTCGTATCCGTTTTCGATGGCATTAAATGCCGAGCAACTATAAATTTGAGTACAATTTTTATCGTACACTTTTACATTTACATACGGTGCATCTGTATATTGGTGAGAGTTTCCTTTAACCAAAGAAAACACGGTAGCCATCCAATAAGTTAAGTTGGCATTTTGTGCCGTAACGGTAAATGTGTTTGAAATAGTTTGGTGGTTAAGCCCCATGGTAGTATACGTTTTTTCTTCGTTTGCCCAGGCAAAATCGTTACCTAAACGCAAGGCGTAAGTGTGCCCGGGTGGTACACGTTGTATGGGTACGTGGGGATCGGTACCGGCGGTAACAATTTCGTGCACGTAGCCTAAGCTGTTTGTGCTGCTTGAATTAAACCCGGCTGTCAATGGGTTTGAACAACTTGTTATAGTTGCCTGAAAAGCCTGCTTGGCGTTTGTGTGGGCGCCACCTGTCCAGGCACCGGCCCAACCGGTGGTGTTACCGCTTGAAAAATTTAAGTTGTTGGTTGTTTGTGCGTTTACTAAATAAGATAGAACGCAAAGAGAAATGAGGGTAAATATTTTTTTCATACAAAACGATTTGTACAATAAAAATAGCAAAATCAATTAAACGTTAAAATTAAATTTACGTTATTTTGAGTAAATGGTGTGGTTTTTTGAGCAAACCGTTTAGCATTTACTTAACTATAACCTCAACAGAAAGCAAATCGCTTACATAAAGTATTACAAAGAGTAAACAAAGATTTAAAAACAATTGCTGAAAAGTGCAAGATTTCCGAAACACTAACTACCTATGTGGCAAGACATAGTGCGGTAACTATTCTAAAACGCGAAGGGATTTCTACTTCTAAGATAAAAGATTTGTTAGGACACGAAACCGAAGAAATTACACAAGTTTATTTAGATAGTTTTGAAAATTCGGAATTAACTACCGCAGTTAACTTATTATAGAATGAGCAGCATTTGAATAATACCATTTTCGGCGGATGGTTTTAAGATAAAACAATCAATTACTTTTTCTACCTTTAAAACCTGATAATGCCTTACACTATTTCAAAAAAATATTTCGTTTTGTTTTGTTTTTTACTAAGCTTAAACTTAGCAAAAGCCCAGCTTGGTAAAGAAGCCTGGCATTGGCAGTTTGGAGATAGCTGTTCTTTAGATTTTAGCTCAGGTACACCTATAGCAGGTAAAAGTTCAATAAATACTAAAGAGGGTTGTGCTTCTATAAGCGACCCAAATACAGGGCAATTATTGTTTTATACAGATGGTACAAGAGCTTGGGATAGAAATAACAATCAAATGCCTAACGGTGTTGGCATGATTGGCGGACAGGGCACTTCTACTCAAGCGGCTCTTATTGTGCCCCAACCGGGTAGTTCAACCATTTATTATTTAATAAGTGCCGACCAAGGAGGCTACCAAGGAGCAAACACAGGTGTACATTATTCTATTGTTGATATGAGTTTAAATGGGGGCTTAGGTGACGTTACAACAAAAAACACATTACTTACACCTCCACCTACTACTGAGAAACTAACTGCTGTGAGGCATTGTAATGGTGTCGATTATTGGATTATAGATCATCCTTTTAATTCTAATGCCTTTAATGTTTACCTTTTAACTGCAAGTGGAATTAACTCAACTCCGGTTGTTTCTAATGTAGGTACCACACAAAGTAATATAAGTGGAACCTATCAAGAAACCATTGGATATTTAAAGGCATCGCCCAATGGTAAAAGGTTGGCTTGTGCAATTTATTATATGAATTTTTTTGAATTGTTTGATTTTGATAACTCAACCGGTATTATTACTAATCCGATTAAAATTAGCAGTTCCGAAAGTTTTTATGGCATCGCTTTTTCACCCAATAATTCTATACTTTATGCAACTATCGCACTTGGTGCTATTTTTCAATACGATATCAGTTCTAATAACGCAGCTAATATTATGGCTTCTATGGTTATTCTCCCTGATAGCGTTTATAATATCGGTACTTTGCAATTAGCACCTGATGGAAAAATTTATGTATGTTCAACTTATCTAAGTTCAAGCTTAAGTGTTATTAATAATCCTAATAATTTAGGTTTAGCTTGTAATTTTCAACAATATGGTTTTACTCTATCCCCTGGTTCCAAATCCGAATTGGGTTTACCCAATTTTATTGATGCTAACAACCCATTTCTATCTCAATCATACAATACTTCTTTATGCAACTTCCCAAGCTATACCATTAATGCAGCTAATGGCAATACAAACTATCAATGGTTAAATGGAGATACTACAAGTAGTATTAGTATTAACACGTATGGTAATTATTGGGTATCTTATTTTACGCCACAAAGTTGTAAAGAAATTGATACTTTTCATGTAACACAGGCTCAGGCCTCGGTTATAACTATTTTACATGATACTTCACAGTGCAATAATTTAACAACACCTATAACCTTGAATGCAACGGATACAAATGTTGTTTCTTATTTATGGAATGATGGTTTTACTTCACCTATCCGTACAATTACTTCTCCTGGCAATTATTGGATAAATTATACATTAAACAACTTTTGCGTTAGCCGAGATAGTTTTTCTTATAGTATAAATAACATTCCTTTAGTTAACTTAGGAAATGATACTACTTTTTGTTTAGGGGATTTACCATTAAATGCTTTTAACCCTTCGTCATCTTATATTTGGAATACAGGACAAACGAGTTCCGAAATTACAGCTACCTCTCCTAATATTTATTGGGTTAAAGTTACTAATCAATATAGTTGCATAAATTCTGACACATTAGTTGTTCATCCGGAATTAAGTGCTTTTAATTTTGTTTTACCCAACATTGTTACACCTAACAATGATGGCATAAATGATTTTATTGATTTTAGTAAGTATCAATTTTCATCATTGCAGTTAGAAATATATAACCGCTGGGGGCTTAAAGTTTTTGAAAGCGATAACCCCTCTTGTATTTGGAAACCAACAGAAGATGACGGCACCTATTATTATGTAATTCAATACATCATTAATTGCGGCATTGAAAAACAAAATAAAATTTTAAAGGGCTTTATTACTATAATTAGGTAAAGTGTGTGTTTTGTTTTATCTACTCAACTATTAATTTTCCGTTCTGTACATTTTGTTGGTTTTGTATAACGCTATAAAAATAAACACCTTTTGTTAACCGGCTCACATCTATATTAGCAGTACCGCTAATAGTTTGCAATAACACTTGCTTACCAATAACATCAAGAAGTTGCAGGGTTTGTTTTTCAGTACTATTAGTTTCAATAGTAAAATTATTTTGTGCAGGGTTGGGGTATATTTTTACTTCGCTGTTTTTTAACGTTACACTTTCTATATCTGTCATATTAGCAACATTAGTTATCATACGTATACGATAGTTGCCATAATCTGCAATGTATAAATTACCCGAAGCATCAAAAGTTAATTGCGCGGGCGAAGATAATTGAGCTGTTGTGGCAACTCCACCATCACCACTATAACCATTAAGCCATGTTCCACAAATAAGGTTAATTATACCCGCT
>JABDDQ010000005.1 GCA_013287545.1 Bacteroidota bacterium
ACTACCAAGCTATCTGATAAAATAGAAGTAGACAGCCCCTATAAATTTAATTTTGAAACCAATTTAATTAGTCAGGAATTGTATGGGCATTTTGAAGATGATGATGTGGATTTTCCGGTAGCCTTAGTTAGTTATGGAAAAAAATGTGATTGTTTTGAGTATAACAGAGAATATACAGCTAAACTGATTAACAATATGTTTAACAATTTATTGTTTGGAGATTATACTTATTAAATTCTTTTATTCTTACTCCGTTTAAAAATCTAATTATTGTACCTTTGTCTTTTCTTTAAATTATGAGTGTTTACGATAAATACGAAGCTGTAATTGGATTGGAAGTTCACATGCAGTTGCTAACTAAAAGCAAAATGTACTCTAACGATAGTGCCGAGTATGGCGGTTTGCCTAATACGCATGTTAGTGTTATTACATTAGGACACCCCGGCACCTTACCTAAGGTAAATAAAAAAGCTGTTGAATTTGCTGTTAAGTTAGGTTTGGCAGTTAACGGAACAATTCGTTATGAAAACCAATTTGCCCGCAAAAACTACTTTTATGCCGATTTACCAAAAGGGTACCAAATAACGCAGGATAAAACCCCATTTTGTAACGGAGGTCATATTACTATTAAGCTAAAAGATGGAAGTGAGAAAAATATAAATCTTACTCGTATACATATGGAAGAGGATGCCGGTAAAAGCATGCACGACCAAGATGCTACTGATACTTTAGTTGATTTAAACCGTGCCGGAGTTCCTCTTTTAGAAATGGTAACTGAACCTGAAATTTGTAATGGTGACGAGGCTTACGCTTATTTAACCGAAGTACGTAAACTGGTTCGCTATTTGGATATTTGTGATGGCAACATGGAAGAAGGCTCTATGCGCTGCGATGCTAACGTTTCGGTTAGAATAAAAGGAACTAAAGAGTTTGGTAAAAAAGTGGAAGTTAAAAATATGAACTCCATACGTAACGTACAACGTGCTATTGAGTATGAATTTACTCGTCAGATCGATTTATTAGAAGCCAAGCAAGAAATTGCCGGAGAAACCCGCAGTTTTGACGCTGTTAAAGGCTCTACATTTAGCTTACGTAGTAAAGAAAATGCGAATGATTACCGTTACTTTCCTGAACCTGATTTGCAACCTATTTTTATAACAGAAAAGTACATTAATGAGGTAAAACAAACTTTACCAGAGTTACCTAATCAATTATACAAGCGCTATGTAAAAGATTTTAAACTATCTGATTATGATGCGGCTGTGTTAACTGATACCAAAGCTATTGCCCATTATTTTAATGAATTGGTTACATATACCAAAAACCACAAAGCAGCTGCTAACTGGTTAATGGTAAATATTAAGAGTCATTTAAACGAAAATGCTATTGATATAGACCGTTTTCCTGTAAAACCCACTCAAATAGCGGAGCTTATTTCTATTATAGATGATGGAAAAATAAGCCACTCATCGGCATCGCAAAAAATATTCCCTGAGTTGGTAAAAACACCTACAAAAACTTCGTTACAAATTGCGCAAGAGTTAAATCTAATACAAGAAAGTAACACAGATGCTTTACAAGATTTAGTAAACCAGGTAATTGCTAAGTATCCCGAAAAAGTTACTGAATATAAAAACGGCAAAGTAACTTTGGTTGGTTTATTTATGGGCGAGGTTATGAAGTTAAGTGGTGGCAAGGCAGACCCAAAGGTAACCAGCAAATTGGTGAAAGACACGCTTGATAAAGCCTAAACCTTTTTAATTAGTATTAGATGGCAATTAATAACTGCTATTTTATCGTTTATCTAATATTTTTGATTTGTGTATTATAATATCTAACTTTAGGTGTTAGGTAATATGTGCATGGTGAAAAAGGTTATTTTTCTATTTAGTCTTGTAATTTTTAAAGTATCTGCTCAAACAGATACAAGCCGTATTGTAGTAAATAATACAGAAGTTGTTTTTTGTGCCGTAGTGCCTCTGCAAGACCATGTTGTTATTAGCTGGACTACTTCTAAAGAAAATAACAATGTTTATTTTACCATAGAGAAAAGCAAAGACGGTAAAAAATTCAGTAAAATAATAGATGTACCCGGTTCAGGGGATGGTAAATCGTATAGAGAGTATGTGGAAACTGATTATCAGCCTTATAAAGAAACATCCTACTATCGTATTAAGCAAACCGATTATAATGGCAGTTACACCTATTTCCCTACCACAGGCGTGGTGTTTAATCCTACTAAAATGGGTAAAATGTACCCAAATCAGGCACAAGCTAAAAAAAATATAGAGCAGCCCGAGGGGGCTAAAAATGAAGAAGTACTGGTTGTATTGCAGGATGCTGAAGGGGTTGAGTTTTCTACCAAAGTTACTATTATACAAGAAGATTCTCAGCTTTTTGCTACCGACGCCAGTAGGTTGATTCCTCCCGGGATTTATATTATTATATCCTCATCTGACGAAAATATTTATAGCCAGAAAATTATTGTTAAATAAATATTTGTATCTATTCGTAGTAAAGAAGCTATATTTAGGCTTAAATTATTGAACTGAACTTTTATGAAAAAAATTTTAGTAGCCAACCGTGGAGAGATTGCCTTGCGTGTTATGCGTAGTGCTAAAGAAATGGGTATAAAAACAGTTGCTGTTTTTAGCGAAGCTGATAGAAACGCCCTTTTTGTAAGATATGCTGATGAAGCAGTTTGTATTGGTCCGCCGCCAAGTAACCAAAGTTATTTGCTGGGCGATAAAATTATTGAAGTAGCCAAAAAATTGGGAGTAGATGGCATACACCCGGGGTACGGATTTTTATCAGAAAATGCTGATTTTGCCGCTGCTGTTAAAAAAGCAGGTATTACGTTTATAGGCCCAAGTCCGGAAGCAATGGATGTAATGGGCGATAAACTTTCTGCCAAAGCGGCTGCTAAAAAGTTTAATGTACCTATGGTACCAGGTAGCGAAGGTTTATTAAAAGATTTAAAAGAAGCTGTTAGCGTAGCTAAGGCAACAGGCTTCCCTTTGTTGATAAAGGCATCGGCTGGCGGTGGTGGTAAAGGCATGCGCTTGGTTGAACGCATTGAAGATGTAGAAGAGCAAATGAAAATGGCTATGAGTGAGGCTAAATCTGCCTTTGGTGATGATAGTGTTTTTATAGAAAAATTTGTTTCCGGTCCGCGTCATATAGAAATCCAAATAATGGCAGATAACCATGGTAATGTGGTTTATTTGTTTGAGCGTGAGTGTAGCATACAACGTCGCCATCAAAAAGTTATCGAAGAGGCTCCTTCATCTGTACTAACACCTGAATTACGTAAACAAATGGGTGAATGTGCTGTTAATGTGGCAAAAGCATGTAACTACAGCGGTGCAGGAACAGTGGAATTTTTGGTAGATGATACTATGAAGTTTTATTTTTTAGAAATGAACACTCGCCTACAAGTTGAACACCCGGTAACAGAAATGATTAGCGGGCTTGATTTAGTAAAAGAACAGATTAGAGTAGCACGCGGAGAAAAATTATCATACACGCAAGCAGATTTAAAGATAAACGGCCATGCTATTGAAGTGCGTGTGTGTGCCGAAGACCCTAAAAATAATTTTTTACCAGATATTGGTAAATTAGTTACTTACCGCACACCAAAAGGAACGGGCGTACGTGTAGATGACGGTTTTGAAGAAGGCATGGACATTCCTATTTTTTACGACCCGCTTATTGCTAAACTTATTGTGCATGGTAAAGATAGAGAAGAAGCAATTGAGCGTATGTTAAGGGCTATAGACGAGTACCAAATTACCGGTGTATCTACTACCCTACAGTTTTGCTCTTTTGTATTAAAACACAATGCTTTTACCAGTGGAAAATTTGATACCAATTTTATTAAAAATTACTTTAAACCTGAAATGCTTGATACATCTACCAAACAAGAAGCTGAGATAGCTGCATTATTTGGTTCAATTTTTGTAAATAAAGATGCTAAAGTAATTAAGGAGCATAATAACTTTGAAAAAGCACAGCGTTCTAACTGGAAAACTAACCGAATACAATAATTTAAATAAGCTACCATGCGTGTAACAAAATCCCTTTTCTACTTATTACTACTTTTTGCTTTTGTTTTTCAATCTTGCTCTATAGAAAAAAGGCATTATACAAATGGTTACAGTTTGCAATGGAAAAAAAATAAGCCTACTGTTAAAACTGACAACTCAGAAGAAGCAGTAGCGCAAACAAAAAAACAAGTTGAAACAGAAAGTGTTGTAGATGAACCAACACTTTCTGTTAAAAATGTAAACGCATTAACGGCTTCAGTAGAAACAAAGAAAGACATTTTTTTAGTTGCACCTGATTCTATAGGTTGCGATACTATTATAATGCGCAACGAAACTGAGATTAAAGTTAAGGTAATAGAAATTACGCCTACCGAGGTTAAATATAAGTACTGTGATAATTTAACCGGACCTTTATATGTTTCTTACAGATATGAAGTGTCGTATATAAAATACGCTAATGGGAAATTAGATTCGTTTAAGGATGAATTTGCCCCTGTTAAAACAGCATCAAATAAACAAGTTGGCTCTCCTTCTTACTCGGGCTCTTCTAATTATACCGCTTCTGATTATATAAATAATCGCAACTCAGAAAAAGCAAAAAAAACGTCGTTAGTTGCTCTGATTTTTTCTTGTATATCGCTTGTTCCAATTTTTGGTTTTCCGGCCATATTTATAGGAATGTCTATGGGATTTAGAGCATTAAAATTAATTAAGAGAAACCCAAGAGAATTAGAGATGTATAGACCAAGAGCTTTAGCAGCAGTAGCTATAGCAGCTGCTGTTTTATTATTATATATAGTGCTGCTTGGGTATCTTATAATGCAGACTGGTGGCTTACTACAGTTTTTAATATAAAATTGAGTGGGTTACTTTTTGATTTTTAAGACATAAAATAAAAAGATAAGATGCCTGTACTTTTTTATATAAAAAAAATAAGTGCAAGGAGTTTTAAAATAATATACTTATTATTTTTTCCTATTTGTTTGTTTTCACAAAATAATGAAAATGTAACCATTCCTTATGTATCTAAAATTGCCGATGGTTACAGAGTTACTGCCGTTATTGAAAAAAATGATACGATACCCTATATAGTAATGCCTTGGGTTGTTATTACGGGTAAAATATCTTTTAAGAACCGTAGAAAATATGTGGAATGGACAAGACTTAAACAAAATGTAAAAAAAGTATATCCGTATGCTATACTGGCTGCGGCAAAACTAAAAGAATTTGATTTGGTGCTGGCTACTATACCCAAAGAAGCTGACCGCAAAGCCTATTTAAAGAAAAGTGAAAAAGAACTTCAAAAAGAATTTGGGGAAGAAT
Organism: Bacteroidota bacterium; assembly: GCA_013287545.1. GTDB lineage: Bacteria > Bacteroidota > Bacteroidia > B-17B0 > Aurantibacillaceae > PALSA-968. Next base: position 5,370 of record JABDDQ010000005.1, read on the forward strand.
TAAAAGGATTAAGCGTAAATCAGGGTAAAATTTTAATGAAATTAATTGATAGAGAAACCGGTAAAACAACCTACACCATTATAAAAGATATGCGAGGAAATTTTAACGCGTTTATGTGGCAAAGTTTAGCAACTTTATTTGGCTCATCCATGAAACAAGAATATAATTTAAACGACCCTTACGATAGGGAAATAGAGCTTGCCATTAAACAAATAGAAGCTGGAGATTTTTAATATGCCTATTCAGAAATATTTTATAGCCCTTGTTGTTCCTGAGCCATTTCAGGCAGAGCTGATGGAATTAAAAAATGAAGTAAAAGATTTATTTAATAGTAAAGGCGCATTACGCTCCCCTGCCCATATAACCTTGCACATGCCATTTGAATGGAAAGAAGAAAAAGAAGCTGTTTTACTAAATACTTTACAGCAATTTACTTTTAATGGTAGCTTTAATATTGAATTACAAAACTTTTCTTGCTTTGAGCCTCGTGTGTTATTTGTTGATGTAGTTAAGAATGAATCACTTGAAAAACTGCAAAATGAACTGGTAATTTATGTAAAGAAAAATCTGCGGTTATTTAATCAGGCTGATGATATGAGAGGCTTTCATCCGCATGTTACCATTGCATTTAGAGACTTAAAGAAAGAGCAATTTTATAATGCTTTACCTTATTTTAAAACTAAAACATATAATGCATCTTTTGAAATGAAAAGTTTTTATCTGCTAAAACATATAGATAAAGAGTGGCAGGTTTATAAAGAGTTTGTTTTTACAAACAATTAAATAGAAAGTATCTCCATCATTTTAAGCATATCAGCATTTAAGGTTTGAGTGTGTTTTATAGCTTTATCAAACGGAGTAAACGTTACTTGTTTATTTACTATACCAATCATAACATTTTGTTTGCCAAGTAATAAGGCTTGTACAGCATTATAACCCATAATGCTTGCATTTACACGTTCCATACAGCTTGGTGAGCCGCCACGTTGCATGTGCCCCAGTATACTAACACGCATATCAAATTGAGGAAAAAACTGTTTAAGAATTTCAGCTACTTTGTAAGCTCCTCCACTTTCATCGCCCTCGGCAACAATTATTATTTTACTTGATTTATCTTTTCTACTTGCCTTTAACCTATCTATTAATTTTTGAATATCATTTTTAGTTTCCGGAATTAAAATGGCTTCAGCACCTGAACCAATTCCGCTACGTAGGGCAATTAACCCGGCATCGCGCCCCATTACTTCTACAATAAAAACTCGGTCGTGGCTTTCTGCTGTATCGCGTATTTTATCTACTGCATCAATAACGGTGTTAATAGCTGTATCGTATCCTATGGTAAAATCGGTTCCTACCAAATCATTATCAATAGTGCCCGGGCAACCTACAATGGGTATATCGCTTTTAGCAGATAGAGCTAAGGCACCCGTAAATGTACCATCGCCACCAATAACTACCAGCCCATCTACATTATGTTTTTTTAAATGATTTGCTGCTTGTTGTAAACCTTCTTCAGTTCTGAATTTTTGACTGCGAGAAGTTTTTAAAATAGTACCGCCACGCTGAATAATATTGGCTACTGATTTATGCGAAAGCTGTATATGCTCGTCGTGTATCAATCCTTCGTACCCATGTCTAAAACCAATTACTTCAATATTTTGATGTAGTGCGGTACGAACTACTGCGCGTATACAGGCATTCATGCCAGGTGCATCTCCACCCGATGTTAGTACTGCTAATTTTTTCATACTGATTTTATTAAATAATTATTTTAAACGATTTGCCATTATTTTTTGCAGGTTGCCAAAAACCTGTCCAGGACTAAAACGACGCCAATTAAACTCATCTAACTCTCCACCCGATATAAAATAATAGTCAATATTGTGCTGCTGAAATTCTTTTAAAACGTGTTGCCTAAAATTAAGAAAAACTATCCAACCATCATCTCCATTATCTTCAAACCACTCTTCGTAATAACTATCATCTGAGGCATGAAAATTCAATACATTTTCACCAATAATTACAAATTTATTTATGCCATAGATGGCCATTTCATCAATAATATCGCGCTTTAGCAACATAATATCGTTGCCAATGGCATCGTTCCACTCCCCTATTAACTCTATAAAGCAGTACTTTTCGTCATAATCAACAAAAAGTATTTTTATATAAAGGGTTTCACTTCCAAAATCATCCCATTGTGGGTGAATAACAAAATTGTAAATGCTATTTGTAAATTCTATTTCGCTATACTCACGTCCATAAAAAGGAGATTGGGCATCGTCTGCTGAAATGTAGAGATGTCGCCAGTTGTAATATGGTTCTATATCGTGCACGTAAAAACTCTTCGTACAAAGATAAGTAGTCTTTTATAAGGAAAAAATACAGTCGCTAAAATTTCTAATTTATTAAGAGGTTGCAACCACGAATATCACTGTTATCAAAACGCCCCATTAACTCAAAGGTGTTATTAGGATGAATTTTACCTAAATCTTGCGTAGCAATAAAACTGCATGAATTTATATTGGCTAAATCTATTACGTTTATACCGCCCGTTTTATTTGAAGAAGTAAAACTAAAAGGGTCGTTGGTATCTCGGGTTAAAATACGCAACCAGGGTGGATTTTGAAATAAACCGTTTTGTAAGGAATATGCCTGACTAAGTAACTCAGTCATGCCATATTCTGAAGTAATGGTGTTTGTTTTAAATGATTTTTTTAAAATAGCATGTAGTTCTTCTTTCAGCATTTCTTTACGGCGGCCTTTCATGCCACCGGTTTCCATTACGATAAAGTAATTGGGTAAAGAAATATTTTTATCAGCTAAATCGAGCAAGGCATAGCTTACACCTAATAAAATAGTTTTTTGTTTTTGTTGTTTAAGCTCCTCAATGGTTTTAATTAAGTCGTTATAATTATCTAAATAAAAACCACTTTTAGAATGTTGACTATCATCAATTAATTTTTGTGCCATATAAACAAGCGAGGAACCTGTCCGCTCTAAATAAGAAGGAAGCAATGCCAAAACACAATAATCGGTTGAGTTACCAAAAAATAGATCAAAGCATTTGGTAAAGCTTTTTTCGTACAAAGTAATATCATTTACATGATGGTACGATGTACCTGTTTGTGTGGTGCCACTGCTTGTAAACGTTATAGGTTTATGATGTGCCGCAAATTCTGTAACAATGTTTTGTGTTTTAAAAAACTCAATGGGTAAAAATGGAATTTGAGTAAGGAAGTTTACATTTTCAATTTTTATACCAAGTGCATCAACAAAATTTTTATAAATTTTATTGTGGCTATATTGTAGGTTGAAAATTTCTAAAGCAAGTTTTTCAAAACTACTGATATCATCTTTTTGTAAAGAAAAAACACGTGCTGTTAAATTATCGTAAATAGTTTGGCTACTGTTTATCACGAAACAAAAATATTGTTAATTTTAGCTTGTGAAAAAACTATTTTGCTTTTCTGTTGTTTTACTACTCGTTTTCTATTCTTGTAAAAAAGAAAGCGACCCTGCCCCTGCACCACCCGTTATAACTTTTGGAAGTTTTACCACATCAGATGCTTATACAGGAGTGCTTACATTTAATTTTAGTGATGCCGATGGTGATATTGGCTTAAACCCAAGTGATACAACGGGACCCTATGCCACAAACACGGTAGGTTATTATGATTTTTATATGCGTTATTATTATTTTAGCCCTGTATTTAAAAAGTATGTAACTTTTTATTATCCTTTACAAAATGGGAACGCTTATATTGATAGTGCCATAACCCCCTACCGTATACCCTTTGTAACTAATAATACAAAAAGCAAAAGCTTAAATGGGCAAATTATAATAAACTTAAATCAATATAAGCCTATTGGTTTTGGCGATAGTATAAACAATTTTAGATATGAGTTTTGGATGTATGACCGTGCTTTGCATAAAAGTAATGTGGTTACTACACCTGGTTTTTCTACCCCTTATTAAATGCCTAAATACGTTTTAGATTCGGAGTACGATTACGATTTTTCGTTGCTGGCTATATCTGCCCATGTACCCGATTATAAAGTGTGTATAGAAATAAACCGCTTGCTGAATATTGAATTGGTACGAGATATATCTATTGAGTTAAGCACTAAAAATACCAGCACACCCTTGCTTTTTTCTTGTTTCTCCTATCAGGATGAAGAGGAACAAAACGAGTTTATGCTGCTATCAAACAAAAGCAGCAACACGGTAGCGGCATCAAAAAAAATAGCCGCTCCCCTATCGTTATTTGATGATAAAAGAGAGGATATAAAATTTTTATTAGTGCCTGAGTTAGCTCAAACCGATTTTTTATTCATTTTAAAAGCCGATAACCACGAGCAAGCAATATATAATATACAAAACAAGCTAAAGACTATTACATTTGCGCTATCTGTTCAAACAATAGAAGTTGAAACATTAGCATCGAAAAAGAATTTAATAATTTAAGATATATGATAGAATTTTCTCACAAAACAAAAATTGTAGCTACTATGGGCCCTGCTACGGCAAGTGCTGAAGTGTTAGAAGGAATGTTTACTGCGGGCTTAGACATTTGTCGCATAAATTTTTCGCACGGTAATTATGATGCGGTAAAAGAAACAGTAAATAACATACGTACTATAAACAAAAAGTTGAACCGCCACGTTGGTATTTTGGCCGATTTACAAGGCCCTAAACTTCGTATAGGCGAAGTAGAAAACAATGCCATAGAATTAACTAACGGGCATGAAATTACCATTACTACTAAAGAGTGTATTGGGACTAATCAGTTGCTTTATATTACTTATCCTCAATTTCCTAAAGATGTAAAGGCAGAGGAGCTTGTTTTAATTGATGATGGAAAAATTCATTTAAAAGTTATTTCAACTAATGGCAATGATGCTGTAAAATGTACTATTATTTCAGGTGGCACTTTATCTTCTAAAAAAGGAGTTAACCTGCCTAATACAAAGATATCGTTACCTTGCTTAACCATAAAAGATTTGCGTGATTTAGATTTTGCACTTGAAAACGATTTTGACTGGATTGGGCTTTCGTTTGTGCGTAGCGTAACCGATATTGTAGAGTTAAAAGAAATTATACGCAGCAAAGGTAACAGAGCTCGTGTTATTGCTAAAATTGAGAAACCTGAAGCCATAAAAGAAATTGATAAAATTTTAGATGTAACTGATGGCATTATGGTTGCCCGTGGCGATTTAGGTGTTGAAATGCCTATGGAAGAAGTGCCTTTGTTACAAAAAATGATTGTTACCAAATGCGTAAATGCGGGCAAGCCCGTAATTATTGCTACCCAAATGATGGAAAGTATGATTACAAGCTATACTCCTACTCGTGCCGAAGTTAACGATGTTGCCAATGCTGTGCTTGATGGTGCTGATGCTGTAATGTTGAGTGCTGAAACATCGGTTGGTAAGTATCCGGTTAAGGTAATTGAGTACATGCGCCGCATTATACATCAGGTAGAAAATGGAGCATCTATTTATTACCGTCACCATGAGCCACAAATAAAAACTAACACTTTTATAACAGATAGTATTTGCTATAATGCCTGTAACCTGGCCAAACAAGCGGGTGTTAAAGCCATTATATCTATGACACATAGTGGATATACAGCCTATCGTTTATCAAGTCATCGCCCAAAAGCAGCTATTTTTATTTTTACAGATAACCCATCGTTGTTAACTGCGCTTAGCTTAGTGTGGGGCGTTAGAGGTTTTTACTACAATAAGTATGAAAGTACGGATGAAACCATTTCTGATTTAAAGAATTATATAAAAGAGAAAGGCTTAGTTAAACAAGATGAGTTAGTTATAAATATTGCCAGTATGCCTATGAAAGAAAAAGGCAGAACCAATATGATGAAACTGTCTTATATTTCTTAATTTCAGTATCTGTAAATGTTTTATCTGGTTATTAGTGTTGTTTGCAATATTTTATTATTGCTTATTATAAGGTCGTATCAAAAGTTTAATGTAGCCTCGTTCCCTGCTATTATTGTAAATTATTTTGTTGCCGGTAGTGTTTCGTTATTTTTTACCGAACCTAAAACCATTTATATGGAGGCTACCCATTTATGGTTTCCTGCCTTGTTTTTAGGCTCGCTATTTGTTACCATCTTTTTTCTAATTTCTAAAACTACTGAAAAAATGGGGGTTTCGGTAGCATCAGTGGCTAATAAAATGAGTGTAGTTATTCCGGTAGTGTTGGCCTTTATTATCTATAAAGATTCACCACACTTGTTTAAAATACTGGGGATAGTTATTGCTTTAGTATCTGTTTTTTTAGTTTCGGCTTCTAATAAAAAAGAAGAAAGTACCTCGGGTAAAAAAAACTATTTATTGCCCGTGGCTGTTTTTTTAGGAAGTGGTATTATTGATGCCATAGTTAACTATGCTCAAAAAATATTGGTGCATTCAGAAGCTGAAGCAACTTGTTTTTCAAGCCTTTCTTTCTTCTCTGCCGGATTAATTGGGTCTATCGCTTTTCTAATACTATATAAAGACAAAAAAAACCTTGATGTAAAAAAGACTTTACTTGGCGGTTTTGTTTTAGGTGTTCCTAATTTTTTCAGTATTTATTTTATTATGAAGGCCATCGATGCTGATTTTATGCAAAGCTCGGTACTCTATCCTGTATTTAATGTAAGTGTGGTTCTTGGCTCAACATTTTTTGCTTATTTGTTTTTTGCTGAAAAACTATCTGTTAAAAATGTTATTGGCGTTGCTTTAAGCGTGTTGGCAATTGCTTTTATTGCTTTAGCCAAATAAATGACAGATACTTATTTAACCATTCAAAAACCTACCGAAGGCTTATTTAAAGATAAGGGTTCTAAGTTTTTTGCCTATGCGTTTCCTATAACTACCGAAGAGGAAGTTAAACAACACATTGCCAATTTAAAAAAACAACATTATGGTGCCAGGCATTGGTGTTATGGTTTTAGAGTAGGATCTGATAAAAAATTATTCCGTGCTAATGATGATGGAGAACCTTCGGGTACTGCTGGTAAACCAATTCTTAACCAAATTATTTCGGCAGATTTAACAGATGTTTTGGTAGTAGTGGTTCGTTATTTTGGAGGAACTTTGCTTGGCACCGGTGGCCTTATACAAGCCTATAAAAATGCCGCCGCCGATGCTTTACAGCAGGCAATTATTACAACAAAATATATTACCAAAACCTGTAAAGTAAACTTTAATACAGAAGTAACCAATTTGGTTATGCGCTATTTAAAAGAATGTGATGCAGAAATTATAGAACACACGTTTGATACTGAAAATGAAATTACTTTTAAAATAAGACAATCATTTATCGAAAAATTAGTTACTTCACTTAAAGAAAATAACATTACCTGTAAAACCATATAATTATGAGCAAACTTAATTTTGATTTACTTAAAACCATGTGTGCTACACATGCCCCATCGGGTAACGAAGTTGGTATGAAAGATTTTTTACTGGATTATATTAAGAAAGAAAAAAAGAATTGGAAACATAAACCAACCATTTATGCCGGAGATGATTTTCAGGATTGTATTATGTTAGTTTTTGGGAAACCACGTACAGCTGTTTTTGCGCATATAGATAGTATAGGCTTTACAGTACGTTATGGTAAACAATTGGTTAAAATTGGTGGTCCGCGTTTGGATAACGGTTTTCATTTAGTAGATGAAAATGGTAACAATGCTACGTTAGTTAGTGGACAAGATAAATTAGAATATAAATCAACCCATAAATTTGCTACAGGTACTGAACTTACTTTTAAACCTGATTGGCGCGAGACTAAAGATTTTGTACAATGTTGTTATATGGATAATCGCTTAGGTGTGTTTAATGCGTTGAAAGTAGCAGAAACCCTAAAAGACGGAGCCTTAGTTTTTTCTTGCTGGGAAGAGCATGGTGGCGGAAGCGTATCGTATATTCAAAAGTTTTTACAAGAAAAATATAAAATTAAACAGGCACTTATATCAAATATTACGTGGATTACTGAAGGAGTTACACATGCTAAAGGAGTGGCCATTAGTATGCGTGATAGTTTAATTCCGAGAAGGAGTTATATCAATAAAATAATTTCTATCGCTAAAAAAGCTAAAGTTCCTTTTCAGTTAGAAGTTGAAGGTAGTGGTGGTAGCGATGCTAAAGAATTGCAAATGGCCAAGTATCCTTGGGATTGGTGTTTTGTAGGTGCACCTGAAGATTACGTGCACTCACCCAATGAAAAAGTACATAAAGCAGATATATCAGCTATGATTGATCTGTATAATGTATTAATGAAAGAGCTGTAATATAACAGATTAACTTTTTTTCTCAGCAGTAGCCTCAGGTTTTTCACCGTTATATTTTGATGGACATTTCATTAAAATATCTTTAGCGTGAAAGTCTTCTCCTTGCATCTTACCAATAAGTACAATTTGTTCGGCACGCTCAAAATCTTGTGGTTTATTTTTATGTAAAACTACTTTGCGTTCTTCACCATTATTATCTACCATATAAAAAGTAAACTCATCTGTGTTAACAGATGGATTGTATTCGGTTGGCTTTGCTTTATCGCATTTACCAACTACATGAAATTCTGTATCAGGGTTTTTACCTGCCTGACCAAAATTAGCATACGTGCTATCTCCGGGTGCAGCAACTATAAGCAACGCACCTATAGCAACAGCAACAATTACAATAATAACTATATGTGTTTTTTTCATGAGTTTTATTTTTTAGTAAAAGTATCTTCAAGTTTTTTTAACTTTCTATCTATAACAACTAAATAAGTAGCCAAGCAAGCAAACACAACCGATAGCACAAGCACCACTACATAAATTTTACCATCGCTACGCATGGTATCTGCCATTTGAGGCTCAGTTTCTTGCGCAAATGTAGTTGCGGTAAACAATAATAAAAATGTGAGGCTAATTAATTTTTTCATCGTTATCTAAGTTGTATTGTAATTTTTTCATTCTGTTTAACACATTAAGCAACCAAACACTCATTAAAATCCAACCTATACAAGCAGGATAAAAAACAAGCCGCATATTATTATCCATATCGTACTTACCAAAAGCAGGGTTACCTCCGTTACCGGGGTGTAACGAGTTTGGTGCCAAACGAGGATAAATCATTATAAATACAAAAGTCATAATGAAAGCAAAAATATTATATACGGCCGATATACGGGCTTTGGTTTGCGCATCTGGAATTAAAGCACGTAACAAATAATAAACAAAATAAACCAGCATAGCAGCCATAACACCCTGTAGTTTAGGGTCTTCAGCTACCCAAGGTTTACCCCATGTGTAGGTTGCCCAAATAGAACCTGTAATTAATCCGGGTAAGGCAAACATGCCGCCTACATAAGCGGCTCGAGATGATAACATATCGTACTTAATGTTGTATCCGTTTAAATAACGTAAAGCAAAAAACCATGATATACCCATTTGTACCAACATAGCAAACCATAACGGTACATGAAAATACAGGTTACGAATAGTTTCATTTAAAATATTTAAATGAGGTACATTGCCTATAAAACCCATAGCTATAGAGTATAACACTAAGGCAATTGCAACTATTTTCCACCACCAGTTTTTCATCAAATTATTCTTTCCAAAGATACCTAAATAAAAAAAGCGACAAAGTGATAATTATCACATCAATTAACAATAACCCGGTTAAATACTTGTAGCTAACCGACCATTCCAACCCATCGATAGCATTTTTGGTTAAGCGTAAAGACATTAACATAACCGGTATACAAACAGGCACGCTTAACAAGCTCATAACTGAATAACTATTACCTGTTTTTGAAGCAATACAACTCATAAGTGTTAAAGCCCCTGCTAAAGCTGTGCTACCAATTAATAAAGTGAGTAGAAATAACAATGAATCTTGTACAGGGTAATTTATTAACCAACTAAAACAGAAAACGCTGCAAATAGAAACCACCCAAAGTAATAGGATATTATAAATGATTTTAGATACTACAAACTCAGTAGGATGGTACAGGGTATAGTTATAAATGCCACGAGCCTTACTTTCGGTAAAAAAGCTTTTAGATGCGGCATTAATGCCGGCAAAAAACAACACAATCCAAAATAAAGCGCCCCAAACATCAGGTTTTATGCCATTTTTAAAACTAAGAAAACTTATGAATACAATGCTTAGCACATACAGCAAAATACTGGCTAATGAGGTTTTTTGCCTAAATTCTAAAAGGAATTCTTTTCGTAATAAAGCTATGATGTTAGAGATGTTCAAACAGGGTACAAAAATAGCTAAAGATTTAACGTTTTTGAAACCTAATTATTGATTAATATTACGCTATGAAAACAATATTAGCCATCACCCTGTTAGCCATGAGCGCATTTATAGGAACGGATACAAAGTCTATCCACCAGTTTAAAGTAAAAACCCTTGAAGGGCAAGATTTTGATTTTGCCACTTTAAAAGGTAAGAAAATTATGGTTGTAAACACAGCCAGTAAATGTGGTTTTACACCTCAGTACAAAGAGTTGGAAGAAGTTTATGAAAAATATAAAGACAAAAACTTTACTATTATTGGTTTCCCATGCAATGATTTTATGAGTCAGGAACCTGGTACAAGTACCGAAATTAGAGAATTTTGTACTAAAAATTACGGAGTTACTTTCCCTATAATGGAAAAAATAACCATTAAAGATAGCCCTGTTTACGCTTGGTTAAAAAGCAAAGACCAAAATGGTGTTGAAGATTCGAAAGTAAGCTGGAATTTCAATAAGTATCTGATTGATGAAAACGGACATTTGGTAAAACATGTTGATTCGAAAACAAAACCAAATGATCCTGAAATTATTAAATGGATTGAAGGGAAATAGTCGCTTATGCAAGTTGATATTTTAGCCATTGGGGTGCACCCTGATGATGTTGAGCTTAGTTGTGCCGGCACACTTTTAAAACATATAGCACTTGGCAAAACAGTAGGTTTACTTGATTTAACCTTGGGTGAAATGGGTACAAGGGGCAATGCTGAATTGCGCACACAAGAGGCCATGAAATCGACTAAAATACTGGGGGCATCCTTTCGTAAACAGTTGCAGTTTGCCGATTGTTTTTTTGAAAATACACAGCCACATATTGTTGAAATTATTAAAGTTATTAGAGAGCATAAGCCTCAGATAATTTTATGCAACGCTATATCTGACAGGCACCCTGATCATGGTAGAGCAGCTAAATTGGTAGCAGATGCATGCTTCTATTCTGGCTTAGTTAAAATTGATACCAAACAAGCTGCATGGCGACCAAAAGCTGTTTATCATTACATACAAGACAATTATATACACCCCGATTTTGTGGTGGATGTGACTGGTTTTGCGGATAAAAAACGAGAGGCCATCATGGCTTTCTCTTCTCAGTTTTACGACCCAAACTCTAAAGAGCCGCAAACACCAATTTCGAGTCCTGAGTTTTTAGAGGCTTTAAATGCAAAAATGAGTTTATGGGGCAGAGCCATTGGTACACGCTATGCTGAAGGTTTCACTACAGGGCGTTATCCTGGCGTAAACAATTTGTTTGATTTGGTATAAACCAAGCTATTTTTTAGCCAGCTTTACGATATCAAGTACTTCCAAAATATTTTTATCGTAACCTTTGGTTGCAGCATTAATCATAGCTAAGCCAAGTTCTTTTAAAGTAGATGCTGTTTTTGGAAAAAGGCCGCGCAAAATTGGATACATCCAAGTCATATACTTATAGTACTTCAATGTGTTTTTAGCTCCTGGCGTCGGGTGCATATAACCTGGGCGAAACATATAAGCCTTTTTAAAAGGTAGTTTCATTAAATCGTTTTCTGTTTTGCCTTTTACACGTGCCCACATACTGTTGCCTTTTTCGGTACTATCAGTAGCAGCACCGGAAACGTAGCAGAAAGTCATACTGCTATTTAAGCGAGATAAAGTAATTGCCACGTGCATGGTAAGTGTATAAGTTAACTTAGTGTACTCATCTTCCTTCATACCAACCGAAGAAACTCCCAAGCAGAAAAAACAAGCATTATAACCTTGCAGTTTATTTTCGATAGTTGATAAATCAAAAAAATCAGCATGTAAAACCTCCTGTAATTTTGGATGAGTTACGCCACAAGGTTTACGGTTTATAACCAAAACTTGCTCTACATCTGGGTGCGCTAAGCATTCAATTAGTACGCCTTCGCCAACCATTCCGGTAGTGCCTGTTATAATTGCTTTAATTTTCATGGGGTTTTATTTTTAACTTACAGTATCAAATTGCAGGCGAGATAAACTTCTGTATAGCCCATCTGTTACAGCACTCAGTTCGGCATGTGTTCCGCTTTCTCTTACCGTACCGTTTTCCAACACAATAATTTTATCGGCATTTCTAATAGTTGATAAACGATGGGCTATAACTATACTGGTGCGACCCATCATTAACTTATCTAAAGCTTCTTGTACCAAACGTTCACTTTCACTATCTAACGAGCTGGTTGCTTCATCTAAAATAAGGATAGATGGGTTTTTTAAAATAGCACGTGCAATGGCTATACGCTGGCGTTGTCCACCCGAAAGTTGAATGCCCCGCTCCCCTACTTTAGTTTCAAATTTATCGGGAAAACTATCTATAAAATCGAACGCATTGGCCTGACGAGCAGCTTCCATTATTTCAGCATCGGTAGCGTTAAGTTTACCATAAGCAATGTTTTCTTTTATGGTACCGCCAAATAATAACACATCCTGCGGTACAATAGCTAAGTTATTGCGATACTCGGTTAAATCGTATGAAGAAATATCTTTTTCATCAATGGATATTTTACCGCTTTGCAATTCATAAAACCTAAGTAATAAAGATGCAATGGTTGATTTACCTGAGCCACTTGGACCAACTAAAGCCAGCATTTCGCCACTATTAACTTTAAAGCTTACATTTTTTAGTACCGTAAAGTCAGGGCGAGAAGGATAGAAAAAACTTACACTATCAAATGAAATGTTGCCTGAAACTCGTTTGGTGTTTTCATGCACAAGGTTAATGTTCTCTGTTTTGCCATCAATAATATCCATTACACGCTCGGTTGCACCCAATGCACGTTGTATAGAAGCCACCTGCTCTGCAATGCCTCCAATAGATGCCGCCACAAAAACGGTATAAAATAAAAACGACATCATCTGTGAGGCAGGTAATTCACCTTTTAAGGTCATAGTAATGCCTATGTAAACAATAAATATAATGGCTCCAAACAAGCAAAAAATTACAAATGAGAAAAACGCGCCACGAGCAATGCCACCTTTTATAGCTAACTGAAGTATTTGTTGTGTTACGCTATTGTAACGGTTTATTTCAAAGTTTTCGTTGGTAAAAGTTTTTACGTTCGAAATGCCTTGTAAGCCTTCACCGGTAATAACATTAGATTCTGCAATTTTATCTTGTACCATTTTAGATAGTTTACGGATATAGCGCGCAAAAAACAATGTAAAAACTGCAATAACCGGTATAATGGATAGCATAACCAATGCCATTTTCCAGCTCATGGTACAAATAATAACTGTACCGCCAATTATGATAACAAACTGACGTAAAAACTCGGCAATGTTTGTGGTAAAGGTTTCTGATATTTGGGTGATGTCGGATGCCATGCGTGAGTTTAGCTCAGCTACTTGTCTTTCAGAGAAAAAACTCATAGGCATTTGAACTAATTTTTGATACGCCGCCTGACGAATAGATGCCAGCATGTGCTCAGTAAAACTGGTAAAGGTTACCACCCTGAAAAATGAAAATATTGCCTGACAAGCAAATAAAACAAGGAGTTTTATTCCTATATCATAAGCAGCTTCTAATTTAAAATCTTTGGTAATGTCGCCACTATTACCAACCAAGCCCATTAAATTACCTATTAGCTTAGGAAATACAAGTGCTGTAAAAACTGTACCTCCTAAAAAAAATAGGCCTAAAAAAAACTTCCACTTATGCTTACCTACGTAATTAAAAAGTCTAAGCGACCTTTTAAGGTTTTGAATAGATAATTTTGCTTTTGGTAAATCATCTAACTTGTCAGGTGTTGTTCCTCCTCTTTTTGCCATGCGGCAAAATTACTGTTTTATTTATTTGAAATTTTGTTGTCTGAAAAATTCGGAAAGAATTATAGAGGTGGCTACCGCCGCGTTTAAAGATTCTGTTTTACCACCTTTTGCCTGCGGAATGCTAATTTGTTTGCTTAACAATTTAGTGTTATTGGCACTTATACCACGCGATTCGCTTCCAATAACCAGTACACATTTTTTAGAAAGATTGCTTGTATACAGGTTTTCTCCACCAAGGGTGGCTCCATAAATCTCTTTAATATTCAATAAACTGCAAATTTCACTTAAATCTTTGGTTAGCATTTTTACCCTGGCTAATGAACCCATGGTGCTTTGCACCACTTTTGGGTTAAAAACATCAGCACACGTATCTGAGCAAAAAACTTGTTTTATGCCAAACCAATCAGCCATACGGATAATAGTGCCCATGTTACCGGGGTCGGAAACACCATCTAAATACAGAAACAAATCTGCTTTTGTATTAATTTCTTTTTCAGTGTAAACAGGCTGTTTAAAAACAGCAAGCACCTCGTTAGGAGTTTGTAAAGCGCTGATACGAGTAAGTTCTGCCTCAGTAGCAATAAAATGAGGACAATTAAGTTTTTTTAATAATAAAAGATTTTTAGTTACCCAGTTTTCAAGCCCATAAATTTCGACTATTTTTAGGTCGGAATGCAAAAATTCGTCAACTACTTTTGGGCCTTCGGCAATAAACAAACCAAGTTCTTTTCTAAACTTTTTTTGATGCAGTGCGCTTATATTTTTAATTTGATTTTTGCTAATCATAACGTGTTTGCCCTTAATTTCGCACAAAAGTGAGAATCGGGTACAAAATAATAAAAAAACACGCATTACTAATAAGTACCGCTTGCTTGGCTTTTTTACTTTTTTCGTGCAAAACCACCAATAAGCTTACCGAAGGGGAGTATCTATTGGATGACAACGTAATTACTAATAACAAAACAGAGGTCTCAACAGATGAAATTAAACCTTTTATAAGACAACAACCTACCCGTTATTTGGTTAATATAAAAGCTTTGGGCATTAAATGGTTTCCTTATTATTCATGGCTATATAATAGCGTTAACAAAACTAAAATGCAAAACGCTAAAATTGCCCGCGATAAAAAGTATGACGACATAAATGCAAAACGTACCGTAAAAAACAACCTAAAAAATAAAAAGCGAGAAGCTAAAGGTAAAAAGCCAATCCCTCTTAAATTAAAAGATAAATCATCATTAACCTGGCGCGAAACTTGGGTACAAAATGGCGAACCACCTGTTATTTTAGATTCGGCTCAAATAAAATTAAGTGAAGAGCAGATAAAGAAATTTTTATTTACCAAAGGCTATTTTAACGCAAAAGTTAAAGATAGCGTTGCTATAAATAAAACAAAAAAAAAAGCAATTGTTTATTATAAGTTAAACGGCGGTATTCCGTATCAAATAAACAACATACAATATAAAGTAGAAGACCCAACGCTTGAATATTTTATTTTACAAGATACCATAAACAGTATTATTAAACGTGGGATGCGTTATGATGCGGATGTATTAGGCAAAGAACGGGATAGGATTGCCAAACAACAGCGTAACGATGGTTATTATAAGTTTGGTACCGAATTTATTTTTTTATTAGTTGATACTAATTTAGAAGGGAATAGGGTAAACGTAGAAATTAACGTTAAAAAATTCGCTTACCATCCGGATGATAATACAGATACTTTATTGTATACAAACCATGTGCGTTACCACATTAATAATATTTATATAATAACCGATTATGATATTTTTAACCGAAATAAACAGTACGCTGATACGGCTATTTATAACGGTGTAACATTTTTATATAACAAAAAACTTTTATTTAGAAAGAAAGACATAGACAGTAAAATATTTTTTTATAAAGGAGAGTTGTTTAATAATGACAGGGTTGATGAAACCTATTCGAGGTTATCATCTATGAAAGCGTTTAAAAGTGTAAACGTAACCTTTAAGCAAGACGATAAAAAAAATGATTACATAAATAGTTACATTTTAATGGCACCGGCCTATAAACAAAACTTTGCCATTGAAACAGATGGAACCAATACATCGGGTAACTTAGGGGTTGAAGCAAGCATTGTATATCAAAATAAAAACATTTTTGGAGGCTCGGAGTTACTTGAAATAAAACTAAAAGGTGGTTTAATTGCCCAAAAAAACTTTGTTGCAGATAACACAAGTAATAATATAAATACAGTTTTTTTTAAAGGGTTTAATACAGTACAGTTTGGTCCGGAGTTAAACTTAAACTTCCCTAAACCTTTATTCCCATTTACACTTATTAAATTTTATAAAAACGCTGCCCCAAAAACAACTTTGTCTACTTCATTTAATTTTCAGCAAAACAGCTTATACTCCCGTGCTTTAACCAGCTTAAGTTATGGTGTACAGTTTAATGGTAGAAAGTATATAAAACACGGCATAGTGCCTTTTGAAGTGAACTTAATTAAAGCTTATTTAAGTGATGGCTTTGCTCAACAATTAAAAAATGATAGTAATTTATTCTTAAGTACAAGTTTTAAAAGTCACATGACTACGGTATCTCGTTATACATTTATTTATAATAATCAATCAACGATTCAGTCTGATCAATACAAGACATTTTCTTACTTTAAAGCAGATTTAGAGTCGTCAGGAAATATTTTGCGTGGATTATATAACGTTACTGACCAGCCAAAAAATGCGGCAGGACAATATACTATCTTAAATGTGCCTTTTGCTCAATTCCTGCGTTTTGATGCAGATTACAGAGTGTATAAATCGGTAAGAAAATTGGGGCGATTTGTATATAGACTAAGCGGTGGTATGGGGTACGCGTTACAAAACTTAAACGCCCTACCTTATGAAAAAAGTTTTTATGGTGGTGGACCAAACGATATAAGAGCATGGCAGGCACGAAGTTTAGGCCCTGGCAGTTCTAAAATAAGATCAACCGACCCATACAACGATAAAATTGGTGATATACAAATAGAAATGAATTTTGAGTATAGGTTTAAAATATATAAATGGCTTAATGGGGCTTATTTTATTGATGCAGGAAATATATGGTTAAGACAAAAAGATGCCGATAGGCCTGGAGCAGATTTTGAGTTTAATAGGTTTTATAGAGAATTTGCTGTTGGTACCGGATTAGGATTACGAGCAGATTTTAGCTTTTTTATATTGCGGATTGATGGAGCTTATAAAACTATTGATCCATCAAAAGATGAGGGAGATAGATTTGTATTTGGTAAATATAAATTTGGTAACATGTTTAACCTAAACTTTGGTATAGGTTATCCCTTTTAAAAGAGCTTATTCTAAGCTACGTTTCTTCTTTTTATACGAATAAACCATAATAAATATGCCGCCTAATACAAAGGGTATACTAAGCCACTGTCCCATATCAAAAGCAAGCCCTTTTTCCCAATCAACCTGAGTTTCTTTTAAAAACTCCATAAAAAAACGAGAGGTAAAAAGTAGCACACAAAATAAGCCAAACATGAAACCTTGTGGTAACACATTACGTTTATACTTCCATAAATAAAACATAAGTAGCGTTAAAAACACACAATAAATAGCTTCGTATAATTGAGATGGATGACGTGCCGGAATCATATCGGCATTATGAAACATAGCCATTTGCGCATCTTCATCGCAACGTAAAAATTTAAAACCCCACGGTAAGGTTGTTGGTTTACCTACAATTTCAGAGTTCATTAAATTACCTATACGTATAAACATGCCCGATAACGGCACTACAATAACTATTCTGTCAAACAGCCACCAAACGCCTTCACCTGTTTTACGGCAATAAAGCAACATAGCAGTAATAATGCCTATGGCTGCACCATGACTGGCTAAACCACCCTCCCAAATTTTTAAAATATCCAGTGGGTGAAATAAATAATAATCGGGCGAATAAAACAAGCAATGCCCTAAACGAGCACCTATAACTGTTCCTGCAATAATGTAAATAGTTATAATATCTAAATATTTTGCAGGACGTTGTTCTGTTTTAAAAATGTAACCAACCACATATTGGCTACATAAAAAAGCGCAGGCAAATAATAACCCATACCAACGCACCGGCCAATCAATTATTGGAATGGTAAACATTTCGGGGCTTACATTCCAAGTTATATAGAGTAAATTTTGCATCATATAAAGTGTTCAAAAGTAAACAAAACTTACAGGTTTTATAGCGTTTTATAAATTAATTTAGATGCATGATAAACGTGGCGCTTTTTGCTTCGGGTAGTGGTACCAATGCGGAAAATTTAATAAACTATTTTTCAACGAGTAAAGAAGTAAAGATAAAATTGGTGGTTACTAATAATGCCGAAGCAGGTGTGGTTAAGCGTGCCGAAGCGCATAAAAAAAACATTCAAATAATTTCAAAACAGGCACTTACAAATTATACCGAGCAAATTATTGACTTCCTGCAAACCGAAAAGGTAGATTTAATTGTATTGGCGGGTTTTTTACTAAAAATACCGGAGAAATTGATAAAAGCGTTTCCTAACCGCATAATTAACATACACCCTGCTCTACTGCCAAAGCATGGTGGTAAGGGCATGTATGGGCATTTTGTACACAAAGCTGTTATTGATGCTAAAGAAAAAGAAAGCGGTATTACGGCTCATTATGTAAATGAGGAATATGATAAAGGAGCAATTATATTACAAGCTATGTGCAGGATTGATGATAATGAAACACCCGAAACATTAGCAGAAAAGATACATGAATTAGAGTACTTTTATTTCCCAAAGGCGGTAGAAAAAGTTATAGAAGAATTACGAGTTAAGAATTAAAGAAATTATATATGGCAAAGAAAAAAGGAAAACAACAACGTGTGGATATGACTAACGAAGTGCTGGATGTTTTAAAACATAACGATACCAAATTGCTTAATTACAGACAAATTTCATCGATGTTAGAAATTACGGAAGAGTCAGACAGGTTATATGTTATTGAAGCTTTAGAGAATCTTTTAGTAAAGGATTTAGTAGCTGAAAAAGAACCGGGTAAATTCCAATACAAATCGCAGGAGTTATATGCTAACGGCATTATAGATTTTGTATCTACCGGAGGAGCTTATGTAGTTACTTCGCCTACCGAAAAAGATATTTTTATACCAAAAGGCAAAACAAAAGATGCTCTGCACGGTGATACTGTTAAAGTTTTACTTACTCAAGGTTATGATAAACGTCAGCGTGAAGGTGTAGTTGCTCAAGTTATTCAACGCAAACGAACTGATTTTGTAGGTATAGCACAAGTAAATGCGAAAAACTGTTTTGTAGTGCCTGATAGCAATAAACTGCATATAGATTTTTTTATACCCTTAAGTAAAACCAAAGGCGTTAAAAATGGACAAAAAGTGTTGCTAAAACTGGTTAGTTGGAACCCTGCCGAAACAAACCCCATTGGTGAGATTACTGAAGTGTTAGGTTACCCTGGCGCCCACACAACCGAAATGCACGCTATTATGGCTGAATACGGTTTACCCGATCATTTCCCGGATGAGATTGAAGCGGCTGCGAAGGGCATTCCAACAGAAATTACCGAAGAAGAAATTAGCAAGCGCAGAGATTTTAGAAAAGTTACCACTTTTACCATTGACCCGCACGATGCAAAAGATTTTGATGACGCGCTATCTTTTAAAAAACTAGAGAACGGAAATATTGAAGTAGGCGTACACATTGCTGATGTAACACATTATGTAAAACCACACGATATAATTGATGAAGAAGGTTTAGCGCGTGCTACTTCGGTGTACTTGGTTGATAGAGTTATACCAATGTTACCGGAGGTGTTGAGTAATTTTGTTTGCTCACTTCGCCCTAACGAAGAAAAACTTTGTTTTTCGGCTGTGTTTGAGATGGATGAGCATGCCAATGTGGTAAAAGAATGGTTTGGTAAAACCATCATTTTTTCTGACCGCAGGTTTGCTTATGAAGAAGTGCAAGAGATTATTGAAACCGGTAAAGGTGATTATAAAGATGAGATTTTAACCTTAGATAGGTTAGCTAAAAAATTACGTGCCGAACGTACTAAAGATGGTTCGATATTTTTTGATAAAGAAGAAGTAAAATTTAATTTAGATAAAGATGGTACACCAACCGGAGTTTATTTTAAAGTTCAGAAAGACTCTAACAAACTAATTGAAGATTTTATGTTACTTGCTAACCGACAAGTAGCAACCGTTTTAAGCAAAGCCTTACCTAAAAAGAACGATAAAAATCCTCAAAAAAATGCTAAAGGGCCTGCGGTTGTTTACCGTGTGCATGATGCACCTGCCAGCGATAAACTAACTGACTTAAATAATTTTGTACACAAATTTGGTTATGCCTTAAACATTCAAAGTAAAAAAACTACTACACAATCTATTAATAAATTGTTGGTAGATGTAAAAGGCAAACCAGAAGCGGGTACCATTGAAATACTTGCCATCCGGTCTATGCCAAAAGCAGTTTATTCTATTGAAAACATAGGGCATTATGGTTTAGGGTTCGAGTTTTATACGCACTTCACCTCTCCTATCCGCCGTTATCCAGATATGATGGTTCATCGTTTATTAGAGGCATATCTTAACCATACAACATATAGTAATGCAGAAGAGTTGGAAACTTACAGCAAGCATTCATCTGCCCGCGAAAAAGTAGCAGCCGAAGCTGAACGTGCTTCTATTAAATACAAACAGGTTGAGTTTTTAAAAGATAAGGTTGGTCATATTTTTGAAGCTATGATTTCTGGCGTTACCGAGTGGGGTTTATATGCCGAAATTATTGAAAACAAATGCGAAGGACTTATACGTGCCCGCGATATGAAAGATGATTTTTATACTTATGATGAAGATAATTATTGCTACGTTGGGCGTAAAACTAAAAAGGTGTTTGCCCTTGGCGATAAGGTTTTAATTGAGATTAAAAATGCCGACATGATTAAGAAACAACTTGATTTTGTATTGGTAGATACGATTGAACAAAACGAAGCTCAACACAATCGTATAGAAAAAGGAGAAGCAAGAAATCCGAATAAAAGACAAAAGAAAGAGCATAGAGGCGGCAAAGGAAAAAAAGGAAATAGCAGAAGAAGATAATTTCATAACCTTCACTTAACAATAATTATATTTTAGGCTTATAGCTTTAATGCTGTAAGCCTAAAATATTTTATGACGTCTCTGTTTCTATTTAAAAAATATTTCTATTTTTGTTATGAGTCTTTTAGAATTAAACATGATAATTCTTCATAACACCCTACCTTTTAAGGGACTCTTTTCAATAAAAATAATTTAGTGGTAAAAAATTAATAAGGTGTTGTATTCTCTTTAATAAACGTATAATTAATATAAAACATGGAAACATTAACAATGAAGTATGCTGAAATAAAAAATTATGTAGGTGGGAAATTTGTTGCCTCAAAAGCAAACAAACATATCGATGTAATATCACCTTTAGATGGTAGTCTGTTATCAAAAGTACCTGTATCTACTAAAGAAGATTTAAACGAGGCTGTTTTAGTGGCTCATAAAGCGTTTGAAACATGGTCTAAAGTGCCTATTAAAGAACGCGTACAAATTTTTTACCGCTACAAAACATTGTTAGAAAAAAACATGTTAGAGCTTTCTAAACTGGTGCAAGAAGAGAATGGTAAAACATTAGATGAGGCTCGTGCCGAAGTTGAAAAAAGCATTGAGTTAACCGAGTTTGCCTGCTCGTTACCACAATTAGTAGGTGGAGAAATTTTAGAAGTAAGTAAAGGTGTTGAGTGCCGTACAGATTTTTATCCGGTTGGTGTGGTTGCCTGCATTGTTCCTTTCAACTTCCCAAGCATGGTGCCAAACTGGACTATACCAAATGCCTTGGCACTTGGCAACACCATGATTTTAAAACCGTCGGAAGTTGTGCCATTAAGCTGTGTTAAAATTGTTGAGTTATTAAAAGAAGCCGGCTTACCTGATGGCGTTTTAAATATTGTAAATGGAGATAAAGATATTGTAGAAGCTATTTGCGATCACCCGGGTATAGAGGCAGTATCATTTGTAGGTTCTACTAAAGTGGCTAAGTTAGTTTATGCGCGTGCATCGGCCAGCTTTAAACGTGTACTTACATTAGGCGGTGCAAAAAACCACTTATTAGTTTTACCTGATGCGCATCCTTTAATGACTGCCACTAACGTAACCGCATCTATGTCTGGTTGTGCTGGGCAACGTTGTATGGCAGCATCGGCAATGGTTGCTGTAGGAGCATCAGATCATATTATAGACCAGATTTGTATTGAAGCAAAAAAAGTTATTCCGGGAGAAAATTTAGGGGCCGTAATTTCAGCCGAAGCTAAAGCACGCATTGAAGGTTACATTACCGAAGCCGAAAAACAAGGTGCTAAAATTTTAGTTGATGGCAGAAACTATGTGGTTAAAGGAAAAGAAAATGGTTTTTATGTTGGGCCAACCGTAATTGATTACGTAACACCTGATATGAGCGTAGCACGTGAAGAAATTTTTGGCCCCGTTATTTCTATTATGCGAGCTAAGGATGTAGATGAAGCATTAGCTATTGAAAATGCAAACCCTTACGGAAATGCAGCAGCCGTATTTACACAAAGTGGTGGTGCGGCACGTTATGTTATTGAGCGCGCCAGTGCCGGTATGATTGGTGTTAACATTGGTGTACCTGTACCACGTGAACCATTCTCGTTTGGAGGTTGGAACGATTCAAAATTTGGTGTAGGCGATTTAACCGGAAAAAGCTCTATTGCTTTCTGGACAAAATTGAAAAAAACCACTACTAAATGGAATGCAGAAGCTAAAACAAATTGGATGAGCTAATTGTTTAATGACGATTTTATAAATAAAGAATATGACAACAAAAACATTATCAAAATCTACAAAGGAAGAGATTCTAAAAAACAATGTAGAACACACTATTTTTTCGTGGAGCAAACAAAGCGGTTTAAACCCAATAAATATTGACCACGCAAAAGGAGTCTATATATACGACAGAAGCGGAAAACGCTATCTTGATTTCACATCGCAGTTAATGAATGTAAACATTGGGCATGGCGACCCACGTGTTACCGAAGCTGTTGTAAAACAAATGAACGAGGTTAGTTATGTTAACCCCGGCATGGCTACCGAAGCAAGAGGTTTATTAGGAAAAAAATTAGCTGAAATAACTCCGGGTACTTTAAACAGAACTTTTTTTACCAACGGTGGTACCGAGGCAATTGAGCATGCTATTAAATTAGCTCGTTTATATACAGGTCGTCATAAAATAATTACGCTTTACCAAAGCTATCATGGCGCTACGTATGGTGCTTTATGTGCCGGTGGCGACCCACGTGGCATTCCGCATGATAGCCAGGGTGTACCAAATATTATTCATGCAGAAAATCCTTATTTTTATCGTTGTCCGTGGAGTAGTGCTACGCCTGAAGAATGTGGAGAACATGCAGCCGCACACATGGAGCGTTTAATTAAATACGAAGGCACATCAAGTGTGGCTGCTATTTTAATGGAAGGCGAAAGCGGTTCATCGGGTTGTATAAAATATCCGGTTGGTTATTGGAAAAAAATAAAAGCCATTGCTGATAAATATGGCATACTAACTATTTGCGATGAAGTAATGAGTGGCTTTGGAAGAACCGGTAAATGGTTTGGCATAGACCATCACGGTGTTGAGCCCGATATTTTATGTATGGCAAAAGGCATTACAGCAGGCTACATTCCCTTAGGAGGAATGATTGTTACTGAAAAAATTGCACAACACTTTAACGATAAACCATTACCAATAGGATTAACTTATTCTGCCCACGCTGTAGCTTGCGCAGCTGCCAACGAAGTAATTAAAATTTACAAAGAAGATAACCTGATTGAAAACGCCGCCAACATGGGGCGTTATATTGATGCACAGGTCGCTAAGCTAAAAGATAAACACCCAAGCATTGGTGATTTCCGTAATACAGGTTTATTAGGTTGCATTGAGGTAGTAAAAAACAGAAAAACAAAAGAGCCTATGGCTCCCTGGAATGCAGCACCAAACGAAATGGAAATTATGAATAAAGTAGCTGCCAAACTTAATGAATTAGGCATGTACACGTTTGTACGTTGGAACTGGATTTTTACAGCACCGCCTTTAACCATTACTAAAGACCAAATGGATGAAGGATTAGATATTATATCAAAAGCTATTTCAATTGCTGACGAACACTGTAATTAATTACAGTTTACAAGCTGCATGAACGCTGAAATAGTTGACATACCGGAAAACCTGGCCCACTCTTCGCTTTGCAGCGAAGACCTTGCTCCTATTCCACTTTCTAAACGAACATGGGGTACTTGGAACTATGCTGCCTTATGGATTAGCATGAGTTTGTGTATTCCAACGTATATGTTGGCAAGTTCGCTAATTGAAGGCGGTATGAATTGGTGGCAGGCTATCTTAACTATTTTTATTGGTAACACGGTTGTTCTTATCCCTATGATTTTAAATGGGCATGCAGGTGCTAAATATGGCATTCCGTTTCCTGTTTTTGCACGTGCCAGTTTTGGTACCAAAGGAGCAAACATTCCCGCTATGTTACGTGCCATTGTTGCCTGTGGATGGTTTGGCATACAAACCTGGATTGGAGGCTTTGCCATTTATCTCATGCTTAAAATTTGGTTTCCTGCATTAGAAAATTTACCGCAAATTTTCCCTGCTTCGTTTGGTTTACAAACAGGTCCTGCTATTACTTTCTTTTTATTTTGGCTGCTAAATATGTATGTTGTTTACTTAGGGGTTGATAGCATTAAAAAACTGTTGGTGTTTAAAGCATTTTTTTTACCCATAGCTGCTTTATCACTTTTACTATGGGCAATTTTTGCCGGACATGGTTTAGGGCCTATACTTTCGCAACCATCTAAGTTTGAACAACCTGATAAATTTCCTGGCATAGGCAGTTTTTGGAATTATTTTTTTCCGGCTCTAACAGGCATGGTAGGTTTTTGGGCTACATTATCGCTTAACATTCCTGACTTTACACGTTATGCAAAAAGTCAGCGTGCACAAATTATGGGGCAAACAGTTGCTCTGCCAACATCAATGACTTTGTTTTCATTTATTGGTGTCGTAGTAACATCAGCAACCTTTGTTATTTATGGCGAAACCATTTGGGACCCTTTAGTTTTAGCAGGCAAATTTGAAAGCAAATTAATAGTTAGCATAGCTATGATAGCGGTTGCTATTTCAACACTGGCAACTAATATTGCAGCTAATATTGTTAGTCCGGCAAACGATTTTGCTAACCTGTCTCCTTCAAAAATTAATTTTAAAACAGGTGGTTACATTACAGGACTGATTGGTATTTTAATCTTCCCGTGGAAATTAATTGCCGACCCTAATGGTTATATTTTTACTTGGCTTATAGCCTACTCCAGTTTGTTAGGCCCCATTGGTGGCATTATGATTGTTGATTATTATTTTATCCGAAAACAAAACCTGCATGTAAAAGAAATGTACGAAGCACATGGTGAGTACACATATTCAAATGGTATAAATTATTATGCAGTAATTGCTTTGGTTTTAGCTATCATACCAAACGTACCGGGTTTTTTAACCACTATAAAAGTTATTCCGCAAGATGCGGTTTGGCAATGGGTTTCGGGTTTATATCATTATGCGTGGTTTGTAGGATTTTTTGTGGCAGGAATCATCTATTATCTTTTAATGCAGAAAACTAATAAAAAATAAAATGGACGAATTTTTAAAAGCCGCTATTGATGAGGCTAAAACAGGTTTAAGCGAAAAAGGAATTCCTATTGGAAGTGTGTTGGTAAAAGACGGAAAAATAGTTGGCAGAGGGCATAACAAACGTGTGCAGGATAACGACCCAATGACACATGCCGAAATTGATTGCTTACGCAATGCAGGTCGTGTAGGTTCTTATAAAGGAACTGTTTTATATTCTACGCTTATGCCTTGTTATTTATGCGCAGGTGCTGTAGTTCAATTCGGAATTAAAAAAGTGTACGCAGGCGAATCGAAAACATTTACAGGTGCAAAAGAATTTATGCAAGCACACGGTGTAGAAGTGATTGATTTAAACAGTAAGGAGTGCATTGATATGATGAACGATTTTATTGCAAAAAATCCTACCTTGTGGAATGAAGATATTGGAGTTGATTAATTTTATTTGAATTTAAACCTTATATAAAATGTCGCTATTAATAAAAAATGGAAGAATAATAACAGCAGCAGATGATTATGTTGCTGATATTTTTATTGAAGACGATAAAATTACCACTATTGGTAAAAACTTAGATGTTAAGGCAACGCAAACCATTGATGCTAAAAACAAACTGGTTATACCGGGTGGCATAGACCCTCACGTGCATTTAGATATGCCATTTATGGGTACTTCTTCGAGCGATAGCTACGAAACAGGAACCCGCGCGGCTTTATTCGGTGGTACGACTATGGTAATTGATTTTATTTTGCAAACACAAGGTAAATCATTACACGATGCTTTAACAGAATGGCAAGGTCGTTCAAACGGAAATGCTTTGGGCGATTATTCTTTCCACATGGCGGTAACTGATTTTAATGATAGCACCAAAGCTGAAATAAAAGATTTGGTAGAGAAAGAAGGCATTACTTCTTTTAAAACTTTTATGGCTTATAAAGGCGCTTTGATGATTGACGACCGACAAATGGTTGGTTTAATGAACGAAGTAAAAAAACAAGGCGGCATGGTTACCGTACATGCAACCAACGGAGATGTAATTGATTTCTTAATTGCGAAACATAAATCAGAAGGAAAACTTTCTCCGATATATCATTATTTATCTCAACCTGAAATTACGGAGAGCGAAGCAACTGGCAGGTTTGCCGATATGGCTTATCATACAGGTGTGCCTGCTTATGTAGTACACATGACTTGCGAAGGCGCTCTGAATCAAATTAGAGATGCCGATAAAAGAAACCAAAAAGTTTTTGTAGAAACCTGCATACAATATTTAGTATTAGATGCTTCTTTATACGACAAAGGTTTCGAATCGGCAAAATGGGTAATGAGCCCGCCATTGCGTGAGAAGAAAGACCAAGAAACATTGTGGGCTGGTTTAAACCAAGGCACGGTGCAAGTTGTAGCAACCGACCACTGCCCTTTTATGTGGGAGCAGAAAAAGATGGGTGAGAACGATTTTTCTAAAATACCTAATGGGCATCCTGCTATTGAAAACAGAATGGAATTATTGTTTTCAGAAGGCGTTAAAAAAGGAAAAATTAGCCTAAATAAATTTGTGGAAGTAAGTTCAACAAACGCTGCAAAAATATTTGGCATGTATCCTAAAAAAGGAACCATTGCTGTGGGCTCTGATGCTGATATTGTGATTTTAGACCCCAACGAAAAACATACACTATCAGCTAAAACACATCACATGCATTGCGATTACTCAGGTTACGAAGGCTGGGAACTAACCGGTAAATGCAAAACGATTATTTTACGCGGTAAAGTTGCGGTTGATAACAATAAACTTTTAGTAGAAAAAGGTTACGGACAATTTGTAAAACGAAATAAAATATCATCTATAATTTAAAAACTCTAAACTAAACATTATGCCAAGAATGATTAAATCAGGACTTATACAAATGAGTCTCGCAAAAACTGAAGGTGAAGGAACTATTCAGGAAATTTGTAATGCCATGATACAAAAACACATTCCGCTTATTGAAGAAGCAGGAAAAAAAGGTGTCCAAATTTTATGCTTACAAGAAATTTTTAACACACCTTATTTTTGTCCGGGTCAGGATAAAAAATGGTATGAGTCTGCCGAATCAGTTCCTGGTCCAACAACCGATTTAATGGCAACTTATGCTAAAAAATATAACATGGTTATTATTGTTCCTATTTACGAAAAAGAACAACCGGGCGTTTTATATAATACAGCAGCTGTAATTGATGCTGATGGAACTTACTTGGGCAAATATAGAAAAAACCACATCCCTCATACTACGGGTTTTTGGGAGAAGTTTTTCTTTAAACCAGGCAACTTAGGTTACCCTGTGTTTCAAACTAAATACGCTAAAGTGGGCGTATATATTTGTTACGACAGACATTTTCCGGACGGGGCTCGTTGCTTAGGATTAAATGGCGCTGAAATTGTTTACAATCCATCAGCCACCGTTGCAGGTCTAAGCGAGTACTTGTGGAAATTAGAACAACCTGCACATGCTGCAGCTAATGGTTATTTTATGGGTTGCATTAATCGTGTAGGCGAAGAAAAACCGTGGAACTTAGGTAAGTTTTATGGTCAATCGTATTTTGTTGACCCGCGCGGACAAATATTTGCACAAGCATCACGCGATAACGATGAGTTACTGATTGCAGATTTTGATTTAGATATGATTGATGAAGTAAGAAGCACCTGGCAATTTTTTAGAGACAGAAGACCGGAAACGTACGGTGTACTAACTGAACTTTAGATTTTAATTGAGTGCTATAATTTTATAGCACTCAATATTTTACATATTAAAATACATTATGGGAATAAAAAACAATCGTTTATCTACAGAAGAATTAGTTGCTAATTTTTCAGATATACATCCTCCTTTTGAACATGCAGAAGGCGCTATTTTAGAAGCAAACAGATGCATTAATTGTTATGATGCGCCTTGTACCAAATCGTGCCCAACAAGCATTGATGTGCCTTTGTTTATTAAACAAATTTCATCGGGTAACATTAAAGGATCTGCACGCACCATTTTTTCATCCAATATTATGGGAGGTGGATGCTCAAAAGTTTGCCCGGTAGAGAAACTTTGCGAAGGAGCTTGCGTATATAATTTACGTGAAGAAGAACCAATTTCTATTGCAAAGCTGCAACGCTACTCAACAGGAATTGCGATTCACGAAAAATGGAAATTGTTTGAACGTAAACCCTCTAACGGAAAAAAAGTGGCTGTGGTAGGTGCTGGTCCGGCTGGTTTAGCCTGTGCTCATGCGCTATCCTTACAAGGCATTGATGTTACCATTTTTGAGAAAGAAGAAAAAGGCGGTGGCTTAATGACTTATGGGGTTGCGGCATATAAAGTTACGCCACAATCGTGTAAAGAAGAAGTAGATTACATTACATCCATAGGTGGAATTGATATACAGTATAAAAAAGAATTAGGAAAAGACATTACATTAGCCGAACTACAAAAAAAGTACAATGCTGTATTTTTAGGCATTGGTGTTGGTGTAGCTCGCGAATTAAGTATCCCAGGTGAGGACTTAGAAGGCGTTGAAGATGCTATATCGTTTATTTATAATTTACGCACCAACGATTACTCTAAAATTTCGGTAGGAGATAAAGTAGCTGTTATTGGTATGGGTATGACGGCTATTGATGCAGCCACACAATCAAAACGACTGGGTGCTAAAGAAGTAACTATGATTTACCGTCGTACAGAAAATGAAAAACCTTGTACCGATGTTGAATTAGATTTAGCAAAACTAGATGGCTGTTCATTTATTTGGTTAGCCGCGCCTAAAGAAATTATTGGCGAAAACGGAAAAGCGAAAAAACTGATTTGCACTAAAATGAAATTAGGGGAACCTGATGCATCTGGCAGAAGAGCTCCTGTTGATACCGGAGAAACTTTTACTATGGATGTTGATATGGTTATTAAAGCCGCAGGTCAAATTCCGTTTGAAGAGCTGGTTGCAAAATCAGAATTAAAAAACAACGGCGGAAAAATCTCTATTACTAAAAGTGCTGAAACGAACTTAAAAGGTGTGTTTGCAGGTGGTGATGCTGTTAATGGAGGTAAAGAAGTAGTAGATGCTGTACAGGCGGGCAAAGATGCCGCAAAAGGAATTCTAACTTATTTAGGTATAAAATAAAATTATGGCAAATTTACAATCATCATTTCTGGGCATAAAATCGCCAAACCCTTTTTGGTTAGCATCTGCACCACCAACCGATAAAAAAATAAACGTACTACGTGCTTTTGAAGCCGGTTGGGGTGGCGTTGTATGGAAAACCTTAGGCTCACAAGTAAAAAATGTTTCTTCTCGTTATTCCACGTTAGATTATAACGGACAAAAAGTAATGGGCTTTAATAACATTGAGCTTATATCTGACAGACCATTAGAAATTAACCTGAAAGAAATTCGTGAAGTGGTTAGAGAGTTTCCTGATCGTGCTATGATTGTTTCATTGATGGCAGATAACGACAGAAAAAGCTGGCACGAAATGGTTAAGAAAACCGAAGATACCGGCGCACATGGCATTGAGTTAAATTTTGGTTGCCCACACGGAATGGTTGAACGTGGCATGGGCGCATCAGTTGGGCAAGACCCGGAGATTGCAAAAATGGTTGTTGAGTGGGTTATGGAAGTTGCCAAAATACCAGTTATTACAAAACTTACACCTAACGTACACTCGGTAGTACCTGCTGCGCAAGCTGTAATTGCTGGCGGTACAAATGGTTTATCATTAATAAACACAATTCAATCAGTTACCGGCATTGATTTAGATACATTAGTTCCAAATCCAAACGTTGGCGGTAAATCGGTATTTGGTGGTTATTGCGGTCCGGCAGTAAAACCAATAGCCTTGAAATTTTTAACTACACTGTCTCAAGATAAAATTGCCAAACAAGTTCCTATCTCTGGTATAGGAGGAATTAGTACATGGAGAGATGCTGTTGAGTTTATGTTATTAGGTTCAAGCAACGTGCAAGTTTGTACATCTGCTATGCATTATGGTTTCCGTATTGTGCGTGATATGTGTGATGGGTTGAGTAACTGGATGGATGAAAAAGGTTATAAAACCATTGATGAGTTTGTTGGCTTATCTGTTCAAAATGTTACGCGTTGGGAAGAACTGGATATCAACTACCATATTATTGCAAATATAGACCAGGATAAATGTATCCATTGTGGATTATGTTATATAGCTTGTGAAGACACATCGCATCAATCAATTAATATTGAAAGAGGAAATCCTTACAACAAATACACCATTAAAGAAGAGGAGTGTGTAGGCTGTAACCTATGCAAAATTGTTTGCCCGGTAAACGATTGTATTACTATGGAAGAACATCGCAAAGCCCCTGAGTATCTTAACTGGATTGAATTTCAGAAAAGAGGTTTACCCCTAAACGATCACTAATAAGTTTTTTGTACTTATATATTAAAAACTAACAAGGTTTACTTGTTAGTTTTTACCTCATCAATTGCAAGTGCAAGTGTTGCATCGGGTGTTTTTTCTTTATCAGCTTCGTTAAAAACGGCGTTCCATTTTACCATCATATCTACCAATTGCATATCGTTTGCTCTGCCACCTGGCATTCTTTCCCAAGCCAGTGTAAAATCATCACTTTGCCCTTTTAAAACCAATACATTTCTTTCCTTTTTTACGGTACCATACTCTTTTCCGTCAGGCATTTTAACCGATGCTTTCATTGGATATACCAAGCCTGTTTTTTCACCGTTATAAACATATACAAACCTTACTGTAGTTTTATCTGTTTCTTTATTTAATTTCTCTACCGTAATAGAATAAGGGCCAATATTAAAAGCAGTTGCAGCAGGTGGTAATTTATAATCATCGCCCGTAATAATTGAAATATTAATAAGTTTATAAATGCCGCTAACTACAAACGAATAGTTTTTTACAGCATTATACCCTACTCCTTTAAGGTTTATAACTTTCGATTCTGTTTTGTAAGGCTCTATCATTAAAGGTTTTTCGTTAACAACCGGATACTCGGTGTTATTAATAATAAACTTACTTTCTAACGGATTATAACTAAGGTACGAAGCCGATTTATTTATGATTTTAATTTTAAATTTTGTTTCTTCCGGGTTAGCTACTGCATCAACAATAATTAAATCGTAATCGGGTGTTGACACCTGAACTTCTTTATAAAATGTTCTTTCTTTTTGTGCAAAACAAAACGTGTTTATCAATCCAAAAAACCAAACTAAGCATATTGCTTTTTTCATACTATATGTTTTATTTATTTTAATACGGATAAAGTAAATTACTAAAATTACCAATCATCTTTTTTAGGAGCATCACCACTTAGTTGTGCCATTTTATCTTTTAAATCATCGGTCACTAATTTAGCATCAGCAAAGGCAGCCGATTTTATATGTTTCCAGCTTAAATCACTAAGTTTCATCGAACCACATTCAGGCACAGCCCCATAAATGTCTCCGCCACTTCCATCCGCTATATTGGCTTTATGTTTAAGGTTATTAATAGTGTAACGGTATTTGCCTTCTTTGGCATCTATAGTAACCGTCATAGTAATTTCGCCTTCAACTTTATCGGTTGGGTTTAACTCTTTTACTTTATACGGAAAAGAAACCTGACAAACTATACTGCTACCACTTGTACAATTACTTTTGGTGTATTTTGTTGATTTAGTATCGTTAGACCAATTTTGAGCTCTTTTTACCAACTCAGAAACAGGAGCTGGTATAACAGGACTGCTTGTATCAGGGGCAACTTCTGCAGGAGGTGCTTCAGCCGTTTTTTTCTTTCCATTTTTACCGGTTGTTTCAGTAGCCGGAGGTGTCGATGCAGCAGGCGTAGCAAATTTAGCTTTATCTACCTGAACGTTTATAACCTCCCGAATCATTTTGCTTTCATCCTCTTTTTTATCGCTTTGACAAAAAGCAAATGATGCCGATGCAGTTAGTATAGATGTTAAAATAATCTTTCTAATCATAATTGTATTTAAATAAATGTAACTCAAAAATAAGTATTTTGTTTTATATGGTTTTAATTATTATTACTTAATAATAACTCTTGTTTTAATGGACTCATCTCCTTTTTGAAAAATAACCATATAAACGCCGCCGCTAACTCCATTTACATTTAACATGTACTTATTATCTCCCATAACCGACTGCGCTGTTTCTTGCTTAATTATTCTACCAAAAATATCAGTTACGTTTAGCGAATAAGTTCCACCATCTTTAGCTGTAAACGAAACATTAATTAAATCCTCTGCAGGGTTTGGGTATAACAATAAATTAGTAGTGTTGTTGTTTTCAAGTTTTTGGATTCCGGAAGGAGTAGTACAAATACTATTAACAAACGTTACCGGGTTTGAACTGATGCCATTTGCCGTTACTACAAGCGAGTAAGTGCCATATGGTAAACCAGCAGGAAGTGTAAATAAAGTGCTATCGGGTGTGGTACCTGTTTGTACATTAGTACTGCTCCAGTTAAAAGTGCGTGCGTAATACACTTTTGTTCCGGTTGTTAATCGTATAATAGGATAGTTGGTAGCCATTTGCCAATCGTCGCCATAAGCAGCCCCTTCCGATATTCCATTAAAAAGAGTGCCCGTAACCTTAAATGTATCGCAGTTTAATTTAGAAATATTATTTATAGTGGGTTTACCTTGAGCAAGGGGTGTTCCACCGGGTGTATAAACATAATATTGATTTGTGTACTGACTGGCATAAAGTATTGTGCCATCTGGTAAATTCAACATAGTTGTTTCAAAGCATGTTATAGTATAGTCTATAGAATCTGTTGTACCGGGTGTGCCAATTCGTGTAAAAGAATTGCTTGTATAATCAAATTCAAAAAAAGCAGTTGGTGCTTGGTACTCATTAACAGTTGATGTATTGATAGGAGATGCTGTACAAAGTATTTTTCCGTTAACCATCATAGCAGCAGCAGCATCTACTGTTCCATACAAAGTATCATGAATAGTAGGGAAATCAGGACCCGCAGTCCATGTACCTGGGCTTGTGTTTCCTGAAGGAGTATAATAAGCATTGTGCCCTGTTGCACCTAAAAAAAATGCACGCCCATCAGGCAAAAGAAAACCGGCTCCCGATTCATATGAATAAGGATCATAAAGCGAATCAGGCACTTGTCCATCTATAACCCATTGGTTTAACGATGGGATATATCTTTCTGAACTTGTACTTCCTATGTCAACAAATAAAATACTGTTATCGCGTAATTTTACCCAAGCCGATTCATCATGAGAGTTTTGACATGTTGGGCCATTTGCCCATGTATTAGTTACCGGATTAAAAATAGCTGTGTTGGCTCCTGAACCATCTAAAGTTCCTACCAGTACTCTGCCATCATTTAAAATTTCTGAATTTGCATCAGCAAAAAGTCTATTCAGGTTAGGTGCCATTGTCCAAGTGTCTGTTAATGGGTTATATGTTTCTGCCTTAGAGCCGCCAGAGCCATACTCGCCACCGGCTACAAACACACGCCCATCTTTCAGAACCTGAGAAGCAAAGTAAAAACGTGTATCATGCATAGACGCTAACCTACTCCATGTACCATTTACGTAGCTACCTAACGAATCGGGTGTTAATTTATTCCAAACATTTCCAATGGTATCACAAGTGCAAGAAATTGTTTTTGCCATTACCGTTCCGTCAGATAATAAAAGCATAACACCTGCATTAGTATCGGGAGATAGATTGGTTAAGGGAGTCCAACTACTTTGAGCCGTAACCGATTTACTAAAAAAAGCAGTTATAAAAAATATCGTTGCAAGTAAGTTTGTATAATTTTTCATATAATGTATAATTACAGTTTGTATTTAATATTTTATGCAATATAAATAAAAACATAGCTCTAATTTCTTTTTAGTTACTTTGCGTTTTAAATATATATTTTGACATTCAACGAATTTAATTTTCAACCCGAACTAACTGAAGGCCTTTTTTATATGGGCTTTAATAATGCAACGCCTATACAAGAGCAAGCCATACCGCTTATATTAAATAATAAAGATTTAATTGCTTGTGCGCAAACAGGCACAGGTAAAACGGGTGCTTATTTATTACCCGTAATTAATAAAATTATACAAGCACCGGGCGATTATATAAATACACTTATAATTGTACCAACGCGTGAATTGGCTATACAAATTGATGAGCAGTTACAAGGTTTCTCCTACTTTGCTCCGGTAAGTTCAATTGCCATTTATGGTGGTAATAATGGTTCTGCCTTCGACCAAGAAAAGAAAGCCCTAACCGAAGGTGCCAATATTATTATTGCTACACCGGGTAGGTTAATTTCGCACCTTAACATGGGTTATGTAAAAACTGAAAAACTAAAGCATTTAATTTTAGATGAAGCCGACCGTATGCTGGATATGGGCTTCAGTGATGATTTGCAAAAAATTATAGATTACTTACCGAAAGATAAACAAACACTTATGTTTTCGGCAACCATGCCACCTAAAATACGAACGTTGGCAAAAAAAATATTAACTGATCCTTCTGAAATAAATATTTCAATTTCTAAACCCGCCGAGGGTGTAACGCAAGTTGCCTATGTAGTTTACGACGCACAAAAAATGGAATTGCTAAAAGGTATTTTAAGTGAGAAAGAAATGAGCAGCGTTATTATTTTTTCATCGAAAAAAGATAAGGTAAAAGAACTTGAACGAGAACTTAAACGAGCCAAATTTAACGCAGCAGCCATTCACTCTGATTTAGAACAAAATGAAAGAAACGATGTGTTGCGTAATTTTAAAAATAAAAATCTACAAGTGCTTGTGGCTACTGATATTTTATCGCGAGGCATTGATATCGATTCCATTAGCTTGGTAGTAAATTATGATGTACCTGGCGATGCTGAAGATTATATACACCGTGTTGGGCGTACAGCTCGTGCAGAAACTACCGGTAAAGCCATTACTTTTATTAACGACCATGACCAGTATAAATTCAAAAAAATAGAAGACCTTATTGGTTACGAAATAAACAAGTTAGCTGTACCTGAAAAATTGGGTGCGCAACCCGAATACGCCCCCGAAAAAAAGGAGAAAAGAAAGCCCTTCAATAAATTTGCCGGTAGAAAACCTAAACCTAAGAGATAATTAAAAATTTTACACATAAAAAAGCCGCTACCCTAAAAGAGGAGCGGCTTTTTAGTTTATGCTATAAGTTACTTAGTAATAACTAAATGTTGGTGTACTACACCGCTGTTACTTATAATATTTACATTATAAACACCATTGGTTAAGTTATCGGCATCTATATTAGTTTTGCCACTTAGTATAACTTGAGTAAGCACTAATTTACCTGCCACATCAAACACCTGTACAGTTTGTTTTTCTGTTTGGGTAGTTTCTATACTAAACATGCCATTAGTAGGATTAGGATAAATGCTTACGACGTTATTAGCTACTGAAGAGGCTATGCCAGTTACTGAAATTAAATGACAATCACTTGTATCTGTACAACCATTTAAAGTTACTGCGACCGCATAACTTGCATTAGTTGTAGCTGTGTACGTTTGGCTGATAGCGGCATTAATAGGAGCTTTATTATTACTACAATTTAACCACTGGTAAGTTGCCGGGGTTGTTGCATTAGCTGTAAGTACATTATTTAATGTTACTGAAACACTCGTATCTGGCATTTGGTTTACAGTTATAACCTGTATTGCCGTTTTTGTACAATTGTTTATATCTGTTCCGGTAACAGTATAAGTAGCTGTTGCAGTTGGGGTTACAGCAATGCTTAATGCACTACTGCTGGTGCTCCAAATATAGTTTGTAGCAGTTCCGCTTACGGTTAAAGTTACCACGCTTCCGGCACAAATTGTATTTGTACTGGCTGTTATTGATACAGATGGTAATTGGTTTACGGTTATAACTTGTGTTGTCGTATTTGTACAATTGTTTCCATCTGTTCCGCTAACAGTATAGGTAGCTGTTGCAGTTGGGGTTACATTAATACTTGTTGTATTATCAGTAGTGCTCCATGTATAATTTGTAGCTGTACCACTTACGGTTAAAGTTGCCACGCTTCCGATACAAATAGCATTAGCACTTGGCGTTATGGTTAAAGTCGGTAAGGGGTTTACCGTTATAGCCTGTGTTGCCATATTTGTGCAATTGTTCACATCTGTTCCACTAACAGTATAGGTAGCTGTTGCAGTTGAGGTAACAGCAATGCTTGTTGTAGTTTCGGTGGTACTCCAGGTATAATTTGTGGCTGTACCACTTACGGTTAAAGTTATTACGCTTCCGCTTCCAACACAAATAGCATTAGCACTTGGTGTTATGGTTAAGGTTGGTAAGGGGTTCACCGTTATAGCCTGTGTTGCCGTATTTGTACAATTGTTTATATCCGTTCCGCTAACAGTATAGGTAGCTGTTGCGGTTGGGGTTATAGCAATGCTTGCTGTGTTATCGGTAGTGCTCCAAATATAGTTTGTAGCTGTGCCACTTACGGTTAAAGTTACTATACTTCCGCTTCCGGTACAAATAGCATTGGTACTGGGCGTTATGGTTAAAGTTGGTAACGAGTTTACCGTTATTGTTTGTACTGCTTTGCTCTTACAATTGTTTGCATCAGTACCAGTAACGGTATAGGTAGCCGTTGCGGTTGGTGTTACAGCAATGCTTGCTGTGTTATCAGTAGTACTCCAAATATAGTTTGTAGCTGTGCCACTTACGGTTAAGGTAGCTATACTACCCGCACAAATAGTGTTTGTACTTGTGGTTATTGATATAGATGGTAAAGCGTTAAGTGATAAGGTGGTTATAACCAAACTGTCTGTATGACTGGGAGTTTGTAGTGTATCATAATAAGTGCTTGCTAATTTGTGGTAGTGGGTACCAACCATAAAACTATCGCCACTACAAATAGCTACTGTTAAAACATTTGTAGGTAACACACGTACTTTAGAAGAATCTACGTAATAGTTATTATTTATACTCACCGTACTTGTAGTCGTAATAGATACAGCCCTGACACTATCCATGCCGTAATTTGGTATATCTACATAAATATGATAGCTACCGGTATCTACATTAGAAAAGTTGTAACCTCCATTAGCATCAGTTGAAGTACGTGCTGCACATCCACCACCAGGGTTCCTTCCTAATTTAACATCAATGCCTTTTAATGGTGCACCCATTACCGAGTTATTGCCACCATATCCTAAACGGGCACTATTAAAACCGTTCGAAGTAATAGTACCTGTTATAACACCTTGTGCTAACGGTGCTGCGGTTGGTGTTGGAATGGCAAGTACTTGTACGTTTGCAGTATCTCTTCCTCCCACACATCTATAATGCTTAATAGTGTCAGCTGAAGTCCATTGATAAGCATTTGATTTGCTGCTATAATATGTACCAATATCTGCTGTATAACTTGCTGCCGGTACTGCTTTTAAAAAATAATTACCATAATATAATGAAGGAAAACTATACCGACCATTAGCACCCAATGTATAGGTACTAGTTGTATCAAGTACACCAACCTGAGTTGTTTTGCGTTTAAATAAATAAACGGTACCTGTTATAGGGCCATTACTTGGGTCGGTAATTAAACCTGTTAAGCTATCGGCCGCATTAACCGCAATTTGTAAATTCTTCGGTGCTTCTGTAGTACAATGATTCGCATCGGTAACAGATCCAATTAAATACATGTACGGAGCTGAGCAATTACCACAAGCTGCACTGGTAGCATTATTTACTACCGTTGTGGGTGTTATTACTGACATATTATTATTGCTTGTATACGTATAATTATTTGCTGCCTGATTATAAGCATCATACCAGTAATAAGAATAAGGACCAGTACCGCCATGCATATAGAAAGTTAAACTATCAGGCTGGCCTTGACAAACAAATAAATTTTGAGCATGTATGCTATCTACAATAGGGCTTTGATATACGGTTATAACTTGTTTAACCGAATCTACAAACTGACTGGTGCTATCGCTGCCATTGTAAGTAACCATTTTTAATGTATCCATGCCTGCATGCAAAGGAGTGAAATTAGAATGATTTGAAGTAGCAACTAATGTATCATGCCAGTACCACTGAGCATAATTTCCATTAGTTGATGTATTAGTTAAACTAATACTATTTCCTGAACAAATATTAGATGATGACACACTAAAACTCATTGGTGCTGGTTTTAGCATATTAAAGCGCCAAGTAATTCCTACGTCATAAAATGTACCTGCTAACGCTACTTTAGGTGAATTATTTGCTACACGTTGAGGAGGCCCATCGTAACCAATGCCCGAAGAGTAAATTTGATTTTTAAAATACTCCATCCTAAAAGTTGTGCCGGTATTTGTACCACTCTCTAAACCTGTATTATTAGATGAGAAATAAATAGAGTCTTTCCCGGCATTTTCGTAATAATAACAAACCTCCGGAATGTTATAGCCATTAATAACTTGTATCCATAATCTGCCATTAGCAACTTGTAAATCACTAAACCCATTAACACCAACGGGGCCAAAAAAATTAGAGTACATACTACTATTTACTAAAGGGGCCCATGTTTGAGTGGTAGAAGCACTGTCGCGTGTATATAAAAGAAAATTTCCGCTATTGCCACCGTTACCATCTAAGGTGGCTATAAGTTTTCCGTTATAAACTGCTAAAGCTGTAAAATTTGCAGCATTAAACCCTGCACCTATTTGGCTTTTAAAAACTGAGGCTGTTACAGCTACATTCCAATTAACACCATCAGCCGTACATAATATGGCTCCCCCCGAATCGGCTGTACTAACTGCTGCATACATTTGTTTATTCCAAACAATAACATCAAAAATTGAAGTTACACCTTGCCTTAAAGAAAAATTAGCTGAATTTACCCAAGTTGGAGTTACCGAGTTTGAAAGAGTTGCAGGTGCTTTCCATACAGATATAGCATTAGATGTATATGGTTTATTGTTATCACTTGCACCTGGAGTTAAAAAAGCGTAAATAGTATCGTTACTGCCTGTTGGTGAGTACAATGCCATAGCTGAAATATTGGGACTTGGACTAGAAGTTGTATCTATCAAAGCTGTGTCGGGTAAAAGCTTGTAATTTATGGTACCATATTTTACATAATTACCACTAATATCTCCTCGGTAAACCTGAGGTGTGGCATTAGCAGCTGATGTATAATTTGTTACCGATGAACCCAAAAATAAATTGCTGCTATTAGCTATTATACTTGAAATACTGGTTTCGGTACCACCTTGTATAACGCTATATAAATTAGTTTCTTCTGTAGCACTCGTTGTATCTCCGTTTAAAGAAGAGAATAAGCGGATTTTGCTTGCGGCACTATCTCCCGGTAGGTAAAGTTTTCCGTTAAAGGCTTTAATGCCCTTAAACTCAACTGTACCGTGGTTAAGGCCACGAGGAATACTGTTTTGCCAAGCATCTTGAGCATTTGCTATTGAGGTTATTAGTAATGTAAGTGCAAGTAGTATTTTCTTCATTTTTAATAATTTTTAGCTAAGATAAAACTTTTAGTTAAAAACTGGAGCATGTTTAACAATTTGTTAAGAAGAAATAAACTTTAGCTAAGTTTGCGAGCGCATTTATAATGAAACTGTACTTAAAACGCATTTATTTTTTATTGACAAGTTACCTGCTTGCGCTTTTTATTTTAACCGATGCGCGGGTGCTTTTCTTTTTATTGAATAAAAGCAGGTTTGTAGGTGTAACAATAAGCGATTTTTTAGCCACCCTTTTTTACGGTTTGCGGTTTGATAT
The DNA here is from genome assembly GCA_013287545.1 of Bacteroidota bacterium. Classification (GTDB taxonomy): domain Bacteria; phylum Bacteroidota; class Bacteroidia; order B-17B0; family Aurantibacillaceae; genus PALSA-968. The sequence goes on from JABDDQ010000005.1 coordinate 45,960, forward strand.
AATAACAGCCACCATTATTAATGCCCTTTTTATTTTTTTGGTTACGTTACCTGTTTCTTTTTTTCAGTTTAAAAAGTTTAGAACTACACTTAAGGTTATTTTTATTAGTACCAATTTAATTGGTTTGGCAATTAACATGGTTGATATGGCTTATTTTCCGTATACGCTACGCCGAAGTACAGCCGAAACATTTAGCTTTTTTTTTGAGAAGAATGATGCAGGCACCCTACTCCCACTCTTTTTAAAAGAATTTTGGTATTTGTTTGTGGTTTTCTTTCTGTTTTTGTTTTTGGTAAACTGGCTGTATAAAATTATAGAGAAGAAAATATTAGCTCCTTTTGATAAGGAAGAAAACAATGTATATGCTATTTCGGTAAAAAGTTTTAATTTCCTTCTTGTAATAGGTTTAAGCATATTAAGCATACGTGGTGGTACACAGCTTATACCCATTGGCATTATTGATGCGGGTACTTATGTAAAACCACTATGTGTGCCCATTGTACTAAACACACCTTTTTGTGTAGTTAAATCGGGTGTATTATACACGCTTACCGAAAAAAATTACATGAGCAATGCAGAAGCAAGTAAGCTTATTAACCCCATAAAAAAGTACAATTACACGGATGCCGATTTCAAAAAGAAAAACGTAGTGATGGTTATCTTAGAAAGTTTTTCGAAAGAATTTACCAAACTGGGCAAGCGTAAAAGTTACACACCCTTTTTAGATTCCCTAATGGATAACAGCTTTGTTTACACCAATGCTTTCTCTAATGGTAAGCGGTCTATTGAAGGCATTCCGGCTATTGTGGCCTCTATCCCTTCTTTCGATATTGATTATATAAGCACGGTTTATAGCAATGATAAAATTATGAGTTTGGCAAGCACGCTTAAAACAAAAGGTTATACATCATCTTTTTTTCATGGGGGTACAAATGGTACCATGAATTTTAATGGCTTTTGCGGCACAGCAGGCTACGACATTTACTTTGGCAGAAATGAATATAAAAACGAAAACGATTATGATGGCAATTGGGGTATTTGGGATGAACCCTTTTTGCAACGTATGGCGCAGGAGTTAGATAAGCAGCAAGAACCCTTTATATCTACTGTGTTTACATTAAACTCACACCATCCATTTACAATTCCTGACAAATATAAAAGTAAATTCCCCGAAGGGAAACTACCTATACAAAAATGTATAGCCTATACCGATTATGCCTTGCAGCAATTTTTTAATAGTATAAAAAAGAGTAAATGGTTTACCAAAACCTTGTTTGTTTTTGTAGCCGACCACACAGGGCCATCAGAAGATGTTGTGTATGCCAACTCATACGGCAATTACGAAATCCCTTTGTTTTTTTATGAGCCTGATAATTCGCTTAAAGGCAGCGATAATATAGTAGCGCAACAACTTGATATTATGCCTACTACATTAAGTATGCTAAAGTATAACGAACCATTTTTTTCGTTCGGTAATAATTTGATGGATAGCACACAAACTAAAAATCGCTTTGCTATTAATTACTTTAATAACGTGTATCAGTATTTTAATGATAGCGAAATGCTGCAATTTAATGGAGAAAAAACGAGTGGTTTTTATAATTATAGGACAGACAGCACACTTAATTACAATATGATGAAGGATTACAAACCATCTGATACTAAACTAAAAGCGTTTATACAGGCTTACACCAAGGCTGTTATTCAAAATAAATTAAGTGTTAAATAAACGCTTATATAATTATCTTTGCAAAAATTAGAAACTAGATGGCTCAGGAGAATCAGTTTGATGTAATTATTGTTGGTGGTGGAATTGTTGGACTTGCTACTGCCTATAAACTAAATACAAAACACCCTAACCTTAAAATTGCTGTGCTTGAAAAAGAAGCCGCCGTTGCAGCACATCAAACAGGGCATAACTCAGGGGTTATACATTCGGGCATTTATTATAAACCGGGTTCGTACAAGGCTACTAATTGTGTTAATGGTCGTAGAGAATTGGTTGAGTTTGCTAAAGAACACAATATCCCATTCGACCTTTGCGGAAAAATTATTGTTGCTACCGAAGAGAGTGAATTAGCACACATGCACAAAGTTTTTAATAACGGTGTGGCAAATGGTGTTGAAGGCATTGAATTAATTGATGCCAAACGAATTAAAGAGATAGAACCTTATTGCGAAGGCATTGCAGGCATTTGGGTGCCTTGTACCGGCATTATTGATTATACCGATGTGGCTAACAAATATGTTGAACTTATACATAAAAGATTTAGCGGCAGTAAGGTGCTTACTAACCAAGAAGTAAAAAAATTTATTAACCACGAAGATAGTGTTGAAGTACATACACAAAATGCAAAATACACAGCTAAATATATTATAACCTGCGGTGGTTTGCAGGCAGATAGGTTAGCGAAAGCGCAAGGCAAAAAAAGTGATGCTGAAATTGTAGGTTTTAGAGGCGATTATTACGACCTTACCGAAAAAGGAATGAAAAAGGTGCGTAACCTTATTTACCCGGTGCCTAACCCTAAGTTTCCGTTTTTGGGAGTGCATTATACACGTATGATTAAAGGTGGTACCGAGTGCGGACCAAATGCTGTGTTTGTTTTTGATAGAGAGGGTTACACCAAAACTGCTTTCTCGTTAAAAGATACGTTGAATGCGTTTACATTTAGCGGTACCTGGAAATTCTTTAAAAAGCACTGGCGCTTTGGCATGGATGAGTACAGAGGTGCTTTTTCTAAGGCATATTTTTTAAACCGTTTACGCAAGCTTATACCAAGTTTAGAAGCTGATGATATTGTGGCTGCCCGTTGCGGTATACGTGCTATGGCCTTAGCACCCGAAGGCGAAATGATTGATGATTTTAAAATTGAATATAGTCACCGTGCGGTGCATGTTATAAACTCACCCTCACCTGCTGCTACAGCATCCTTAGCCTATGGTAACGAAATAGCCAACATGTCGTCTACCTATTTTAAGCTGAATTAGTTTTTAATATTGCTTTTATAATTTGTAAAAAATTGTTAAAATCAATTATTTCTATAGTTTTGTATGTATAAAAAACAAACTATATGAAAAAACTACTTACTATTTTATTATTTGCAGCAACTGCAGTTAGCGTAAAAGCACAAAACAATTATTTACTTACTAAAACCGGAGAAAAAATTGCCATAATGAGCGATTTAAGTTTAGATGTGAATTCTGTAGGATTTAAAATAGAGAACACAGCAAAGAAAAATGGATTTGAATGGGCTAGTTATAAAGACAAAAACTTTAAAATGCTGCAATTTGACGGCAGAGTTTTTATGGTTTTACCCGATGGTAAAAAAGAGTATATACAAGAAATAGTTTGTTTTAATGATAAGTATATTTTAACCACTTGGTTTGTTGGCGGGTCTGATTTATTTATTAAAATTTTTGATTGGGACTTAAATTCAATATGCAAACTAAAGCAATTATTTGCCGGAGAAAAATTTCAAAAAAATGACATTAAAGACCGTATTAAACCCTATTTTGGAGATTGCCAAAATATAATAGATGCCATGTATAAAAACGTTGAAGATAAAAAAAGCCACATTACAGATGGCATATATGCGGTTAAATGCAATACAAACAAAACCATAAACGATTTGATTAAGAAATTTTTGGCGCTACCTGAACCGGCTAAGTAATTCTTTTAACTTTTACTACATTTAATTTATTGTTGGCATTTCGACCATAGGGAGAAATCTTTATTTGCAAACAAATCAATCCCAAATACGAATTGTTTTACCCTTTTTCTGTTTCACCGTAACGGCGCGATAGGTTATATTATAATTTGAATCTATTGCGGTCGAATATAAATTGTTGCCCGCCTCAATAAAAGCGTCAGTTGAATATGTAGTACTTTCTATTACATCATTGGTGGTTGGGCATGCAAGGTCAGATTCCCACATGCCTCTTCCATAAGTAGCCGCCCTAATTTTGTTTGCAGTATAGTTTATTTCTAACCAGTTAACAATAACGTTTGGCAATCCGCTCATAAACGGCTCCCATCCGCTCATTGAATTATTATGATAATAAACCCCTACATCTGTTCCAACGTACACTCCATCATTACTGCCCTTCAAGCTCTATTTGTAATTTCTCCATACGAATTACACGATTTTTTTCATCAAGCAATCGAAATTTAAGATTAACAAAACCTTCAAACATTCTACCTTTTGTTGTTGCAACATAGTATATAGAGTTGCTTGGAACATTTGTATATTTATAAATATATCCTTCATCCTCTAAATATTTTATATGCATTTGTAGTTGAGGGTCTTGCCTAAAATCCAGATTCCCTGTATCAACTCCATTGCCATCTGTAACTAGTCGACATATCCTTTCCCAGTTTTTATCTACTGGCAAATGTCCAAAATGGTCTTTAATTTCATTTAATATTAAATCTAACTTTTCTTCTATTGTCATAACCAAATTTAATAAAAAGCAATCATTGTTTATAACCAACCCTAAAAGAAAAAGCCGCACTTTTCAGTACGGCTCTTTCCTCTCAAAAAACTAAAAACCGCATGTGTTTTTAGTAAACCTTGCAGCTGGCATGCCACAAGGATTATTTTTCGGGTCGCTTATTTTTTAGCGTCCATTTTATCTTTCAGGTCAGATAACGCAGAGATATCACCTAATGTTGTTCTCTCTTGGGTATCTTTTACTTTTTTCACTGCTTTTTTGGTTTCTTCTTTTTCTTCAGCTTTAACCGCTTTTTCAGCTTTTTCGTGAGCGCGTTTTTCTTCTTCGTGCGTACGAGCGTGTGATACTACGATACGTTTAGAATCTTTATTAAACTCAATCACTTTAAATTCAAGCACTTCTTCAACCTGAGCTTGTTTTTTATCAGCTTTAATTAAATGTTTGCTTGGGTTAAAACCTTCAACACCATAAGGTAAGCCAATTACAGCACCTTTATCGTTTACAGAAAGAACTGTACCGGTGTGTACTGAATCTTCGGTGAAGATAGTTTCAAATACATCCCATGGATTTTCTTCTAATTGTTTATGACCTAATGATAAACGACGGTTTTCAGCATCAATTTCTAAAACCGATACATCCATTTTGTCGCCTACTTTAGTAAACTCCGATGGGTGCTTTATTTTTTTGCTCCAAGATAAATCAGAGATGTGTACTAAACCATCAACACCTTCTTCTAACTCAACAAATACGCCAAAGTTAGTGAAGTTACGTACGGTACCTGTGTGACGAGAACCTTTAGGGAATTTAGTAGTGATGAACGACCAAGGATCAGGAGTTAATTGTTTAACACCTAAGCTCATTTTACGCTCTTCTCTATCTAAAGTCAACACAACAGCTTCTACTTCTTGCCCAACTTTTAAGAAATCTTGAGCAGTACGTAAATGCTGGCTCCAGCTCATTTCACTTACGTGAATTAAACCTTCAACACCCGGTTGTACTTCAATAAACGCACCATAATCAGCTAAAACAACTACTTTACCTTTTACTTTATCACCAACTTTTAAGTCAGCGCTAAGTCCATCCCAAGGATGAGAAGATAATTGTTTTAAACCAAGGGCGATACGTTTTTTGTCGTCATCAAAATCAAGGATAACCACGTTGATTTTCTCATCCAATTTAACGATTTCTTCCGGATGAGAGATACGACCCCAGCTAAGGTCAGTAATGTGGATAAGACCATCAACTCCACCAAGGTCAATAAACACACCATAAGAAGTGATGTTTTTAACGGTACCTTCAAGTACTTGACCTTTTTCAAGTTTAGAGATGATATCGCGTTTTTGAGTTTCAAGTTCAGCCTCAATAAGTGCTTTATGAGATACAACAACGTTTTTAAATTCGTTATTGATTTTTACAACTTTAAATTCCATTGTTTTACCAACGTAAACGTCGTAATCACGAATAGGTTTAACGTCAATTTGAGAGCCTGGTAAAAAGGCTTCAATGCCAAATACGTCAACAATAAGTCCGCCTTTAGTACGGCATTTAACGTATCCTTTAATAATTTCATCGGTTTCAAGTGCTTTACAAACTTTATCCCATGAAGCAGTTGCACGTGCACGTTTGTGCGATAAAATAAGTTGTCCGCTACCATCTTCTTGTTGTTCTACAAATACCGGAATTTTGTCTCCTGCTTTTAATTCAGGATTGTATTTAAATTCGTTACGAGGAATAACACCGTCTGATTTGTAGCCAATGTTAACCACTACTTCGCGTGAGTTAACGGCTACCACAGTACCTTCAATTACTTCAAGGTTTACTACAGTTTTTAGTGTTTTTTCATACAAATCTTCAAGGCGTTGGCGGTCAGTTGCTGAGTAAGCATCTTGTTTTTTACCAACCAAGCTCCAATCGAAATCGGCAGTTGCAGTTGCATTTTGTGTTTCTGTCATTTTACTTTACTTGTATCTGTTACTTCAAGGCGTAACAGAGGGGTTTATAATGGTTAATTTTTAATAGCCACCTACCTTGAAAGATGGGGCACAAATATACCACAAACAGATGGGCTATTAAAGCTATTTTTTTTAATTGTTTGATTTTAAGCCCGAAAAACTAAAATTTTAACATTTAGGTAAAACTGGACTCTACTTTCGTTTACCTAAAAAGTAGATAGGAAGCCCTGCCAGCACAATAAGTAAGCCATAAACCGAGGACTCAATTTTAGAAGTAAAGCCATAATAAAGTATCCAACCGTTGATTAACAGAAATAAGATAGGTGTAACAGGGTAACCCCATGTTTTATAGCTTAAAGAGGCGGTTGTGCTTCGTTTACGTAAAATAAACACTCCAAACACGGTAAGGGTGGTGAAAAGCGTTAGTGTAAAGCCTATCAATTCCAAGACCTGATTGAATTGGGCGGTTAAAATTAATACTACCGATACCACCGACTGAAAAATAACTGCCACATAAGGTACATTGTTTTTGTTTTTGGTAGCGAAAAAGTTAAGGGCTTTTACATCTGCCCCAATAGATGAAATTACGCGTGGCCCTGCCAGTATCATAGCACTGATAGAAGATACCAGCAATAATGATATAACCATGCTCATTACATTGCCCATTTGCGCACCAAAAATATGCGTGGCGCTTATGTGGCCAATTTCTATTTGCCCCTTTAAATCATCAACCGGAGTTGAGTATAAAAACAACATGTTTAGCAACACGTATAAAACACTTACTATTAAAGTACCCACCAGTAAAGAGCGTGGCAGGTTTTTCTGCGGATTTTCTATTTCACCTGTAATGTAGGCAGCAGCGTTCCAACCACTATATGAATAAGAAACCCAAAACAACGAAATAGCAAAGGCTGCATTGGCAAAAATATCTTTAGCTAAATTGCCATCTGGCAAAAAAGACATAACATGTTTTGGCTCAGCAAACACAAAGCCTAAAATAATAAACAGACTAACAAATATTATTTTTAAATAAGTTGCATAACGCTGAAAAGCCGCACCCGATTTAATGTTAGTAGCATGTATAGCGGTTATAATTAGCACAACCACTAAAGCAATTGCCGTTGGGTTTATATTAGCATAAACACTGTTTACATATTTACCCAATGCCATAGATGCCAATGCTACCGGAGCCGCAAAACCTACGGTAGATGAAACCCAGCCGCTTAAAAACCCAACCACCGGATGATATAGTTTTGAAAGATAATTATACTCTCCCCCCGATTGCGGAAAAGCCGCGCCAACTTCACCATACACTAAGGCACCACACAAAGCCATAACACCACCAATAACCCAAAGCAACACAATGGCAAAGGCAGATTGTATGCCAAGCACCTGAAAACCTATGCTGGTAAAAACACCGGTGCCAATCATGTTGGCTACAACAATGGCAACGGCTGTGTTAAAACTAATTTTGGGTGCAGACATATATTAGTCGAACGACTGCGTTGATTGCTGTGAAAGTTGCAGCATTTGCTGATACTGCTCAGGACTTAAATCGTTATAATAAAAGTTAATTGGGTTAATTTTTTGGTTGTTTTTTATAACCTCGTAATGTAAATGCGGTGCAGTACTTAAACCTGTGCTGCCAACCAAACCAACCAGTTCGCCACGTTTAATTTTTTGTCCGGCACGCACTTTAATTTGGCTCATATGTCCGTATAAGGTTTGGTAGCCAAAACCGTGGTCAATTACTACGTGGTTGCCATAGCCTTGCATCATAGCATCAGCTGAAGCCACAACGCCATCTCCGGTAGCATAAATGGGTGTACCCTCAGCAGCAGGGAAATCCATGCCCGGGTGCATTTCTTGCGTTTTGTAAATAGGATGTGTGCGCCAACCAAAACCACCCGGCTGACGAATTAAGTTTTTAATGTTTAAAGGCATAATTGCCGGAATGGAATTAAGCATCTGCTCCTTATTGTGAGCCAGCTTAAGCACATCATCAAACGATTTTGATTGAATATAAAGCTGTTTTAAAAGCACATCCAGCTTTTTAGATGTCTCTTGCATAAGCTCGGTACTTTCAAAACCTTCTAAATCTTTATAACGCTCGCTACCGCCAAAACCCGCTTTGCGTATACTGCTTGGTATAGGCTCAGCCTCAAATATAACACGGTAAATGTTGTTATCCCTATCCTGCAAATCGGTTAAAACCGACTGAGCCAGGCTCATTTTTTGGCTTAATAAATCGTACTCAAGTTCCAGTTTCTCAATCTCACGGTGTAATTTTTTCTCTTTTGGCGAGTCTAAAAACCTATAAGCTAAAAATATGGTAATGGTAGCAAATACAGTACCCGTAGCCAAATACGATAGGAATTTCAGCCCACGTTCTTTCCACGTAGTGTGAACCTTTTCGTAAGTAAGGCTTTTGGTGTTAAACTTGTATTTTATTTTACTCATGTAAAAAAGCAAGCAAAAATAAGAATAAAGGCTAAATTTGCAACAGCAATTATTCCTACGGAAAATAAAGGCATTTAAACGCACAAAAACTATGAAACACGAAGCATTTATAATAGACGGTATACGAACACCAATAGGCAATTTTGGAGGCTCTTTAAGCGAAGTTCGCGCGGATGATTTAGCCACTTTAGTACTAAAAGAATTATTAAAACGAAACCCTAAAATAGACCCTGCCGCCATTGAGGATGTTATATTAGGCTGTGCCAACCAAGCGGGCGAAGATAACCGCAATATAGCTCGTATGGCTTTGTTGATGGCGGGTTACCCAATCAATGTATCGGGACAAACGGTAAACCGTTTATGTGCATCAGGGCTTAATGCCTGTATGGAAGCAGCACGCGGTTTAATGCTGGGCGATGGTTTGTTATATGTAGGTGGCGGTGTTGAAAACATGACCCGTGGTCCGTGGGTTATTAGCAAAACAAGTTCGGCCTTTGGCAGAGATGCCCAAATGTTTGACAGCAGTTTTGGCTGGCGCTTTATTAACCCAAAACTAAAAGAAATGTATGGCGTTGATAGCATGGGCGATACCGCAGAGAACGTTGCTGAGCAATTTAAAATAAACAGAGAAGATCAGGATAAATTTGCTGTTAACTCACACTTAAAATCTTCAAAATCAAAACAATCAGGCAGGTTAGCTGAAGAAATAGTTGCAGTAACTATTCCTCAAAAAAAGGGCGACCCTAAAATATTTGATGCTGATGAATTTATAAAACCAAACTCAAGTATAGAGATATTGGCTAAACTAAAACCTTCGTTTAAAAAAGACGGAACAGTTACTGCCGGAAACGCATCGGGTTTAAATGACGGAGCAGCTGCTTTATTATTAGCATCTAACGAAGGCATAAAACAATTTGGGTTGAAACCTTTAGCACGTGTTGTATCAATGGGCGTTGCAGGGGTTGAGCCTCGCATTATGGGCATTGGCCCTATTGAAGCTGCTAAAAAAGCGTTGCAACGTGCCAACCTAACCATGAAAGACATGGACATTATTGAACTTAACGAAGCTTTTGCTTCGCAAAGTTTAGCTTGTATACGTGCCTGGGGCTTAGCTGATGATGATGCCCGTATTAATCCAAATGGTGGTGCTATTGCTATTGGCCATCCATTAGGCATGAGTGGCGCACGCATTTTAAACACAGCCGCTTTGGAGTTACACAAACAAAATAAAAAATATGCTTTAGTTACTATGTGCATTGGTGTTGGCCAAGGCTATGCTATTGTTATTGAACGTGCTTAAAAAATTTATATGGGTCATTTAAAAATAGATGCTTGTTTTTCTCCGTACCTGTACCCTGTGTATGCCGATACCGAAAGTATAGTAGTTGTCATTGATGTTTTTAGAGCCACATCGGCTATATGTGTAGCCTTTGCCAATGGTGCCGAAAAAATAATTCCGGTAGCGAGTGTTGAAGAAGCCATGCAATATAAGCAACAGGGCATGTTAGCCGGTGCCGAAAGAAATGCCATTAAATTAGAAGGTTTTGATTTTGGAAACTCACCTTACGATTATATGGGCGAACACGTAAAAGGCAAAACAATTGCGCTTACTACTACTAACGGTACACAAGCCATTGAGGCTGCCCGACAAGCCTATAAAGTTGTTATTGGCTCATTTTTAAATATGGATGTTTTATGTGATTGGCTAATTAAGCAAAACAGAGATGTGTTACTTTTATGTTCGGGTTGGAAAAACAAATTCAATTTAGAAGATTCGCTTTTTGCAGGGGCAGTTACACAGCAGTTATTAGATAAAAGCAAAAATTACCATTTAGGAGATGGCTGTCTGGCTTTAAAATATCTTTACCAGTTAGGTAAAGAAAGACCAACTAAATTTTTAAGCTACTCTTCTCATAAAGAAAGATACGCCAAACTACAATTAAAAAAAGATATACGTTATTGCTTGATGCCAAATTCAGCCCCCGTTGTGCCTGTGTTAGAAGGCAAGTTTTTGGTGAAGGCTGAGTTGTAGTTATCATCTTTGTTTGATTATTTATTTACAATAAAATAAGGCGATAAAAAATGAACAACAATAATTCAGATGTCTTTGCTGGTAGCAAACAAATTCAGGTTAAGGATGAAACTAACGGCATTTCATTTTCAGTTTTAGTTCATTATCCTACTCATCAGCCTTCATCACCAACAAATTTTGGACCTTATACGCTGGATGTTTGTGTAGATGCAAAAATTATAGCTGGTCAATTTCCTTTAGTTGTAGTTTCTCACGGCAGAAGTGCCGCAAATGGTTCTTCTTTTCGTTTCCGAACAATTAGCACATTTTTAGCAAAGAGCGGATACATTGTTGCATGTATAGAACATTATGGAAATGATCATCCTGATAAAAACTTCCAAACTTCTATAGAAAATCTTAGTTATCGTCCAAAGCACATCAGTTTAACTATTGATAATTTACTTTCTGACCAAACTTTTGGGCAAAGCATTTTATTTGATAAGATTGCGATACTTGGGCATTCGCTGGGTGGCTATGCTGCATTGGCAGTAGCAGGTGGGAAACCTTGGGCACAAACAGGACAACCAATAGAAGTGCAAAACGACCCAAGAATAAAGGCATTGATACTAATGGCACCCGCAGCGGCCTTCTTTATTCCTGAACATGCGTTATATAAAGTAGATATTCCAATGCTGTTATTAATTGCTGAGCAAGACGAAATAACACCACTAAAATGGACAGCTGATGTTATATTAAATGGAGTTCCGGATAAATCTAAAGTGACACTTAAAACAATAAGTAACGCAGGGCATTTTTCATTTATTAGTCCATTCCCGGCGGCAATGAAAAAACCAAATTTTCGTCCGGCCACCGACCCGGAAGGTTTTGATAGAGAAGAGTTTCATAAAATACTACCTACAGAAGTACTTAATTTTCTAAATGAAAAATTATTGTGTATTAATTAATTACTCACTTCAACCACCACACCGTTTTCGCATTTAAGGGTGCGTGCAGGGAATTTGTTATACAACAGCATATCATGCGTGGCAAATAAAACCGATGTACCTGTTTTACTTATATCAATAAGCAATCGCATAATTTCGGCTGATGTATCAGGGTCTAAATTACCGGTTGGCTCATCAGCTAAAATAATTTCGGGTTGGTTTAGTAAAGCACGGGCCACGGCAACACGTTGTTGCTCTCCCCCCGATATTTCGTAAGGCATTTTTGCATGCTTGCCTGTTAAGCCTACTTTTTCTAATACCGAATGGATTTGCTTTTTCATTTCTTCCTCATCGTTCCACCCGGTTGCTTTTAAAACAAAACGGAGGTTTTCAAAAATATTTCTATCAGTCAGTAATTGAAAATCTTGGAAAACAATGCCCAGTTTTCTACGTAAAAAAGGAATTTCTTTGCTGCTAATTTTGCTTAACTCATGTCCTGCTACGGTAGCCGTACCCAATTTAACAGCGACTTCGGCATACAAACATTTTAGTACCGAACTTTTACCGCTGCCTGTTTTACCTAATAAATATACGAACTCACCTTTATTTACGTTTAAAGATAGGTTGGCTATAACAACACCTGTTGATTGACTGATGCTTACATTATTTAGTTGGATAACAGACGTGCTCATTTTTATTTTTTGCTAAGTTACTATTAGTAACATTTTTTAACGTGCTTATGATACAGCAACTTTAAACATATTAAGGTTGATAACTTGAACTGGTATAAATTTTTAAAGACTATCTGCAAGCTAATTTTACCGCATTCAACAATGACTTTATTTAAACTAAAACATAGCATTACAAGAGGTAAGTTTTTTGCTTCTTTGTTTTTATATCTGTTTGTTTTTTCGGTTTCGGCCCAAAAAACAACCATATATATAGAACCTGATAGAGAATTTAAAATAGGAGTTGAACTTTTTGACAAAAAAAAAGTTTGGAGCTGCTATGAAAAGTTTTCAGAATATTATTGAGTCGCATAAAAACAAAAAAGACCTTACTCGCATAGATGCCGAATATTATACCGCCGCATCATCTATCGAACTTTTTAATAAAGATGGTGAGTGGCGCATGCATCGTTTTATTGAGCAACACCCGGAAAGCAATAAAATTAAATGGGCTTATTTTTATTTAGGAAAATCTAACTACAGAAAGAAAAAGTATAAAGAAACCATTGAGTACTTAGAAAAAGTTGACATATACGACTTAAGTAAAGAAGATTTAGCCGAGCTTTATTTTAAACGTGGTTATAGTTACTTACAAACCAATAATACTGAAAGAGCTAAAAACGATTTATACGAAATTAAAGATGTAGATAATAAATATGCTAAACCGGCTAACTATTATTACTCGCACATATCGTACACTGAAAAAAATTATGCTGTAGCCTTAGAAGGTTTTACCCGTTTACTGAATGACGAAACGTTTGGCAGTGTAGTGCCTTATTATATAGCGCAAATTTATTACCTGCAAGGCAAGTACGATGAGGTTATTAAGGTTGCCCCTGCCCTACTGAATGATAGTCAGTTTGTACAAAAGGCAAGCGAAATAAACAGAATTATAGGAGAGTCGTACTACAACAAAAGCCTATATAAAGAAGCCATCCCTTATTTATTAAAAGGTTTTACCGGTACAGCAACCGATAATTACCAGTTGGGTTATGCTTATTATAAAGCCAACGATTTAAAAACCTCTACCCCCTACTTTGAAAAAGCAACTACCAAAAACGATTCGTTGGCGCAAAATGCTTTTTACTATTTAGCTGATTGTTATTTGAAATTAAATGATAAACCAAAAGCACGCAGTGCATATTATTCTGCTTACAATTTACAGTTTAACCCAAACATTAAAGAAGATGCTTTGTTTAATTACGCTAAGCTTTGTTACGAAACCGGGTTTAGTCCGTATAACGATGCTATCCGTTATTTTCAGCAGTATATAACTGAGTATCCTAAATCACCTAATAAAGAAGAGGCTTATACTTATTTGATTAACTGTTTTCACTCTACCAAAAATTATGCAGGTGCTATGCGCATTATTGAAAAAATGAACTCAGATGATATACGCATTAAACAAGTATATCAAAAGCTGGTTTATTTTACGGCTGTTAATTTTTACAACAACACTACTCCCGATTCGGCTAAAAAATATTTTAGCATGGCACTTAGGCTGAATACAGATGCGGTTGTAT
>JABDDQ010000006.1:0-8045 GCA_013287545.1 Bacteroidota bacterium
GCCGACTTAGTAGTGCATGTATCAGAATCAGAAGCAAGTAGTAGTTTAGCAAAAGAAACAGGATTAGTAAAAAAACCATTGCTGGTTTGTAAAGATGTAGGTGATTTTGACGAATATTTAGTAGATAGTATAAATAGCATTTTAATAAATAAAGAGGATCCTATGGTAAATTTGGAGAATGTGCTTGTTGGTATATATGAAGATAAAATAAGTATTGAGAAGCTAGGAGAGGAGTTATATAAAACAATTATTGAAAGATTTTCAATACAAAACATACTAAAAGAATACGATTTATTAAATGTTAAATAGCACCGAAGATACATTTTCAACTATACCTTTTGTTTCTATAATAATTCCTTGTTATAATGCTGAAAAGTATATTGGACAAACTATAGAATCTATCTTAAACCAAACTTATAAGGATTACGAAGTAATTATTATAGATGATGGCTCAAGTGATCAATCAATAGAAGTAATTAAAAAATATCAGCAACTTGATAAACGAATTAATTACTTTTCCCAATCAAATCAAGGAGTTTCATTTACTCGAAATAAAGGAATTGATATTAGTAAAGGAGAAATAATTGCTTTTTTAGATGCCGATGATGTGTGGGAGCCTGAAAACTTAGAAGTAAAAACAAAGGCACTATCTTCTGATTCGTCGCTTTTTTGGGTTTATAGCGATATGTATTTAGCTGATGAGATGCTAAATAAAACCGAACTTCTTGAAGGAATTACTACTGAAAATATTTTAGATTCTCTTTTGGCCAGAAGAGGAGAAGTAATTCATGCCCCCAGTGGAATAGTATTAAAAAAAGAATGTATTGTTAAAAACAACATCAAGTTTGATCCAAATGCAACACCTTCGGAGGATTTAGACTTATGCATACAGATAGCAGCATTGGGATATAAGGGGAAAAGAATTGCTGAACCCTTATGGACATACAGAGTTCTTACCAATAGTTTAAGCAGAAACTTAACTAAGCTTGAAACAGGCAATATTCTGATTATGAATAAAGCCCTAAAAGCAAAGCTTTTTAAGTCTTTTTGGTTTAAGCAGCAATGCTTTTCTAACAATTATCTAATATTGGCAGGTAGTTGGTGGGTAAATGGCAAAAATAAAACAAAAGGAATTTACTATATTTTAAAATCTATTTTATACTATCCGCCTAATACGTTAAAACTACTTAATAAACTCAAATATTTTAATTTATACCAAGCTAAAAGAAAACCCCTACAACCATCTGATAATTTCATATTAAGGAATTTATCTTTTAAAAATTTAAAAGTGCCTTTAAAGAAAAATGTAACAACGTTTCTTTTGCACCGTGTTAATATTAGTCAAGATCCACTTTGGAATCCTATTCATCCCGAGCATTTTGAGCAAATAATTATTTACTTAAAAAAACATTTTGAGTTTGTTGCTCTCAAAGATTATTTATTGGACAATTATATCCCTAAAACTCAAAAACCACTTTGTGCCATCGGTTTTGATGATGGATATAGGGATTTTCTTGAATTTGCCTTACCAATATTAGAAAAATATGATTGCCCAAGCTCTATGTATATTGTAACAGATTGTATTGATAAGAATTTACCGCCATGGACATATATGCTAAATCATTACTTTATTAATACTGAGAAATTAAAAATATCTCTTAACACAGCAGATTTTCCAGGGCATTTAAAAGATACTGTATGGAAAACAAAAACTGATAGACTTTTGTATGCCAAACAATTAAACCCATTTATGAAATCGTTGGATAATAGTAAAAGATGTGCTATTTATGAAGATGTAATTAAGGGATTTAATGATGTAATTCCTCCGTATGGATTAATGTTAACATGGGACGAAATTAGAGAATTAAAAAAACACAAATGTGAAGTAGGTTCGCACACTGTAAGCCATCCTGTTCTTTCAAAAAAACTTTCTTATGAAGAATTGATGGTTGAACTAAAAAAGTCTGCACTTATTATTGAAGAGCAAACAGGTGTTTTCCCTGCAACTATTTCTTATCCATTTGGTGCATATAATTCTGATGTTAAAAAAGCAGCTTTTGATGCCGGATACAAAATTGGAGTTACTGTAAATCCATCTCCCTACGACAGTTCGCATCATGATATGTTAGAAATTCCGAGAATAGAACTTTTTGACGAGCCTTTTTTAAAAACGAGGCTCCGTATAAACGATATCATTCCAAAAATCAGAAAGATACTTACTTTTAAAGGATAATTATTTTGTAATGCTACTTTTTACCACCCATAATTTTTTTTTATTTACCCGAAAAGAAATTTGGTTTTATGATGGTGAACCTATAAAAGAAGGCACTTACAATGTTTATACAGCCGCAAAAAAAAACTCAGGAGAAAACAATAGATTTCAAGAAAAATACAAAACCAGTATAGTTTACTTAACAAAACCGGAAGAAGATTTATTTAAAGTAATTCATGCAACCTATCGTTATGATATAAGGTCTGCCGAAAAAAAAAATATTTCATACAAAGCTATTCTACATCCAAAAAAAGAAGATTGCATTGAGTTATTAAAATCATATAATAAGTTTGCAAGAAGTAAAAATATGTCTGTAATGAATTTACGACGTATTTCAGCCCTTCAGAATACAGGAAATTTATATATAACCAAAGCTTTATTAGGCGAAACAGAGGTCTCGACACATGTTTATATTTTTGATAAAGGGATTACTTCTCTTGCGTCCAGTTTTCACCATGTAGATTTTACAGATGATAAAATTAGAAGCGAAGCCAATAAATTTCTTCATTGGAAAGATATTTTATTGTTTAAATCGATGGGATTTGAGCAATATGATTTTGGAGGGGTAAACGAAAAAAAACATCCCGGAATAAGCAAGTTTAAATTGAATTTTGGTGGAGAAATTGTAGAGAATTATCGTTTTATTAAAACGTCTGCATTTATTTTTACTTTGATAGCTATATTTAAAAAGATAAGAAAAAATTAATGGAAGCAAATAAAGAAACATATTCAAGTAAAAAAGTTATTGCTTATTACAAGAAATATGAAAGTTTACAGAAACCAGAGGAAAGTATTTTTAATTTATTAAAAAATAAACTATCGAGCATGAAAATGCTTGATATTGGTATAGGAGCGGGTAGAACAACCATACATTTTGCACCCCACGTAAAAGAATATATTGGTGTAGATTATGTAGCCGGAATGGTAGATGCCTGTAAACATAAGTTTAGTAATAAATTTCCATTGTCAATGTTTCAAATTGCAGATGCCCGAAAATTAGATCAGTTTATTGAACATGAGTTTGATTTTGTTCTTTTCAGCTTTAACGGAATTGATTACATCTCGCCTGATGAACGATTTTTAGCCTTGCAGCAAATAAATAGGGTTATTAAACCTGAAGGTTATTTTTGTTTTTCCTCTCACAACATTCAATCACTCGAAAACCCTGCTAAATTTAAATTGAGATTAAATTTATTTGCTTTAATCAAACAAATAATTGTTTGGCAAAAAGTAAAAAAAACAAATAGACAACAATTTGCAGTAATAAAAACAAGTGAGTTTATTTCTATTAACGACGGCGTACACGATTTTGGGCTTCAAACTTATTATTTCAGACCTATTGTTCAACAAAAAATACTTCATAAAGCGGGGTTTAAAAACGTTCGTTTTTTCTCTCTCGAAACTGGTTTAGAAATTGATAATGAAAACATATCAATATCAACCTCAACCGACCGATGGATATATTATTTATGTCAGAAAGTTTAAAAACCAAATTTCTTTTGGGTTTTAACTTCATATAAATGCCTCAACACAAATAAACTAGACACAAAAAATGGTATGCAGGGGATTTTAAGACGAGAAAGCGCCCCAAAATTAGGAGTAGAAAGCCCAACCGAAAATGCAAAAAACAAAGCAAATAATACTGCGAAAAGCAAAAGTGGGTTTTGCCAAATGTACCTAAAAAAGCCTAAGAATTTTAAGCGAAGCATAAGTCCTAAAGTAAGGAAAAATATATAGGTACTTTCTAAAGAAGAAAGCAGCATTAAAGGGTTTCTAACTTCCCATAAATAAGGCCTGAATAAAGTAGCATTAATAGCTAAAGGAGACTTAGATAGAACCCCACCAATACTTGCGTCAAAATCACCAATATCAAAGGAATTACCACCATAATAATCACTTTTAAGATCTTTTTGAACCACTACAGCTCTTTCTAAAACTGTATCTACGGAATATTCGCCCAGAGCTCCTCCAAGTGAAGATAATGCGTAAAATCCACCTGCTACCCCCCCTATAATCATTAATGGCGCTATTATTAACCTAATTGCCTTATTTTTTGTACTTGTAATTTTTTCATAACTCAGCCAAATTAAAGAACCAGGTAAAAGGGCAAATAGAATATATGGTTTAAGTGAAATTAGTAAATATGCACTAAGAAGTATATAAATAATATTCTTAAAATTATATTCTTTTTTAACTAATAGGTAATAAAAGCTATACGAATACCAACCAATACAAGCTAATGTAACAGTATCTTTTAATAAGCCTGAACCCCAAAAAATAACTGAAGGAATAAATAATATTGAAATTGCCAATTGACTTTTAATTTCAGGAAACTGCTCACAAAATAAAAGATACAATTTCCACACACCTGAATAACATATCCAACAAAGTAAAATTGTTACTGCAATAAAACTATTAAATGAAATTATGAAAAGAGGTGCTACTAACCTAGAAATAAACATAGCTTTATAATCTGAAACCCATGATCCATACGAAATATATGTTGTACTTTGATCTAAATAATAATAATTTTCTGCAGTACAACCCTGAAATAAAACTTCAAAAAAGTAACTGGGGTCTTTATAAAGTAAATTACAAATAGAGCCGCCTTGTTCATAATATCCAGTAGAATCTCCACTGGAATAATAAAGTGTATAAACTAAGCAAATAGAAATAGAACCAATAATTTTCACTAAAATTCCAGCAACGTAATATTTATAGGCCGAATTTTTTCGAAGGTTTTTATTCTTAACATACAAGGAAAACATTATAATTACCATTATAAATAATGGCGGCATAATTAGATCTGATACTGAAAGGTAGGGACTCATTAGGTGTAATCAAGCAAATTTACACAATACTTTTTCGATTTAGCCATTAAAACATATTTTTAATTGCCCATCTATGTAAATTTATGAGTAGCCACAATCTTTGGTATAAATAATCTTCTCCTTTGTTAAACCTAAAAACAAGTTCTTTTACCTGTTCAGCATTAACTAAACCTACTTTATCAACCATATCTTGACTTAAAAAATCACTAATTAAAAAATACATTTCATTTTTCATCCATAGATGTAATGGTATAGAAAACCCTTTTTTGGGTCTGTTAAAATAAGAGGCGGGAATTTGTTGAAATAAAATTTCCTTCAAAATATATTTAGTCGCTTTTTTATTTTTTAAAGCTGAAGAAACGTTTACCGCCTTTTCAATCAATCTATGGTCCAAATAAGGTGTTCTGGTCTCTACCGAATAAGTCATGCTGCCACCATCAACTTTAGATAACAAATTATCGGGAAGAGAGAAAGAAACATCATATAGAGCCTGCTTTTCTTGTGGCGAAAACTTTCTTCGCTTTTCCGAAAAATTAAAATTTGAATTAAAAACAGTGTCTGTATACTTAATGCTTTCGTTTAAAAGAGATTTGGAAAAGCTATCTTTAGCCAATAAAGATGGTATTTCATTTGCAGAAAAGTAGTACTGTTCCTGAGAATATATATGTGAATAAAAATATTCTTTGTTAGGAATTTGAAATAAGGAAGCTGCCCTTTTATGCCTGCTATCTGAAAAACTATTTAATATTTTTGAGATTAGAAATCTATTATAATACACAAAGCCATCATCAAATCTTTTTGCCCACTTATAAGCTCCATATCCGTGAAAAAGTTCATCCCCACCCTCACCTGAAAGCGTAACGGTAGCATATTGTTTAACTAATTTTGATAACAGAAGTGTTGGAATACCCGAAGAATCGCCCATGGGTTCGTCATATGCAATTGAGAAAGTATCTAATATACCTATAGCGTCATCTACTTTAACAATAAACTCATTATGATTGGTGTTTAAATAATCAGCAATTTTTCGTGAATAGATAGCTTCATTATATTTTTCATTCTCAAATCCTAAGGAAAAAGTATTTATCCTAGTTCCTGATAATTTTGCAGCATTGGCGGCTATTAAACTTGAATCGATTCCGCCACTCAAAAACACACCAAAAGGTACATCGCTTTTTAATTGATACTGAACCGAACTGGTGAGTAATTCAGAAATAAGAACCATAGCCTTTTTTTCATCTTCTATCACTTTATCAGATAATGCATTATTTAATGCCCAATATTTACTCTTGCAGATTCCATTCTTATTAATTTTTAAAAAACATCCGGGCTCTAATTTATATACATTTTGAAAAATTGAATGTGGAGAAGGTATATAGCCTAAATTTAAATATTGCGGTATAGCACCATAGTTTAGCTTTAAGTTTAATTTTGTTAATGCTTTTATTGCCTTTAGCTCTGATGCAAAAACAAAATCAGCACCATCCCAATAATAATAAAGAGGTTTAATTCCAACTCTATCTCTGTATATATAAAGTTCTTCTAATTTTTTATCATAAATAGCAAAAGCAAACATTCCATTTAATTGCTCTATAAAAGGCGTTCCGTAAAGGGCAAAAGTTTCTAATATAACCTCGGTATCTGTAGATGAATTAAAATTGAAACCCGCGCTGGATTCTTTAGATTTTAACTGAGAGGCGATTTCATTATAATTATATATTTCTCCATTATAAATAATAACAAATCTATCGTTAGCCGAATGCATAGGTTGCTTACCCCGTTCAGATAAATCGATAATCTTTAATCGGTTATGAGCAAAACCCAAATAATTGTGAAAAAAAAAGTTTTTAGAATCAGGACCCCGATGATTGAGTGCATCCGCCATTGTATGCGCATCCTTTTCGTCAAAAGATTTTTTTACCGAAAAATAACCACTTATACCACACATACAACCTCTATATTATACAAGTTACGCTACTATGATACTATAAAAATACTACATTTACTTTTAAATACAATGTTTAAACAAATTTTATTTATATCTATCGATGGAATGTGCGATCAGCTCGGTCAGTCACAAGTGTTGCCATATTTAATTGGACTTTCAAAGGAGGGTTTTGAAATTACTATTATTAGTTGCGAGAAGCCGGTTAATTTTAATAAGAATGAAAATATAATAAAAAATCTTACTTCTTTAAATAATATAAATTGGAAATATTGTTTTTATCAGACTAAAATTCCACTTGTATCTCAATTACAAAATTTTCTTACTCTTAAAAAGATAACCCAACAAGAGATAGGCAATTCTAATACTGTTTTGCATTGTAGGAGTTATTTACCCTCGCTTATTGGCATGCAGTTAAAAAAGAAACTAAACATTAAATATATATTTGATATGCGTGGCTTTTGGGCTGATGAGCGTATAGATGGTAATATATGGAGCTTAAAAAATCATCGTTTTGCTTTACGTGATGCCATTAATAGCGATTGGGGTGACACCCTTGTGTCTAACGGAGCAGCTTAAAAAATCCATTACATAAACTTTTGTACACCTATTTTAAACGTAAAGAAATTGAATTGATTGAAAACGCCGATTACATTGTTACCCTTACCAATACAGCAAAAAAAGAAATTGAGCGATGGGAATTGAAAAATTTACCCAGTATAGAAATTATACCCTGTTGCACAGATGCAAATCACTTTATAATAAGTAGTGACGAAGAGAAAATAGTCACTAAAACTAAACTAAGCATTCCTGAAAATTCATTTGTAGTTGGGTACTTAGGTGCTTTAGGAACTTGGTATATGTTAAATGAAATGCTCGATTTTTTTGCAGAGCTACAAAAAAAGAAGCCTAATAGTATTTTATTTTTTATTACAAACGATAATGAAAAAGAAATATTAAGGGCAGTTGAAACAAAAAAAATAGATGCAAGTTCTAT
>JABDDQ010000006.1:8055-58286 GCA_013287545.1 Bacteroidota bacterium
AAAAAGAAGTGAAGTACCTGTTTATATTTCATGTTTAGATATTGGCTTATTTTTTATCAAACCTTTATATTCTAAAAAAGGGTCGT
The DNA here is from genome assembly GCA_013287545.1 of Bacteroidota bacterium. Lineage (GTDB taxonomy): Bacteria > Bacteroidota > Bacteroidia > B-17B0 > Aurantibacillaceae > PALSA-968. Next base: position 8,142 of record JABDDQ010000006.1, read on the forward strand.
CACCTACAAAGCTTGCAGAGCTACTGGCATGTGGCATCCCTATTATTACAAACACCGGAGTTGGTGATGTAGATGAGTTAATATCAAACACCAATTGTGGTGTTTTAATTGATTCTTTTACTACTGAAGCATATCAATCAGCTATAAATAAAATAGGCAACCTCAATCTATCTAAACATTATTACAGAGATGTAGCCTTGGCCAATTTTTCTTTGCAAAAAGGAATTGATTCGTACAAAAAGATATATGATGCAGTATTTTCATAATGCTTGTAAAAAAGCATTCATAAATATATAATTTCCTTTTTTACTTTTGTAGAATGCAAACATCGAGATATAAAAAACTACCCGAAAGGAAACACTTTTTAACTAAACTGGCTAAAAATTTTTTATTGGCTATGACTTTACTAATTATTTCTTTACTAATCGGCATGTGGGGGTATCATTATTACATGAATTTAGGTTTTGCCGACTCGCTTATTAATGCTTCGATGATATTAAGTGGTATGGGGCCTGTAGACCATGCAGATACAAATGGAGCTAAAATTTTTGCATCACTTTATGCTATATATAGCGGAGTAGCTTTTATAAGCAGTATGGCTTTTTTATTTATCCCTGTTGTACATCGTTTTTTACACAAAATGCACTTAGAAATAGAAAACAATTAAGGTTTATTATATATTCTTAATTGCAAAGATTGTATTACTTCGTATGTAGTTGCGTTATATATATATGCTACTACATAACATTGCTTTGTATTACAGGAGATTGGAGCATTACTGGAAGTAGCCGCACCGTAAGTAGATTTTATGGTGTAATTATACGTTTTTGTAATTGTTTTATTTAAAGCTGCTCCGTTAGACACAAGGGTGTCACCCCAATCGCTATTAATGGCATCACGTAAAGCAAAACGATGTTGATAGTTTACTATTTCACCGACTCCATATTTTAATTGTGGTGCTTTAATACTATCTTGTGTTAGCAAAACAACTAAATTATACTTGCCAGAATTAAGGGTTGCTAAAAACTTAGAGGTGACTGTAACACTTAGAGCTCTACTTACGGTATCAAAAGTAGTGTTAAGATTAAGCTTAATAAAGGAAGTATCATTTTGAATACTGCTATATACCAATGCATCCCAGTTTCCATAGGTTTGTACTTGAGTTTGTGTTGGATAACCTTTTCTGTTAACCATTCCGTTTGGGTTAGAGCTTATTCCGAAAAACGTATTATAATCTTCTCCGGTTGGGCAAGTAAAATCAATATTATAATAAGATGGTGCAAGCGGAGGGTCTGCAAAACTACCTGCATTAACTGCCATTGGCACTATACGATTTCCATATTTTTTTATAAGCGTATCTAGTTCATCGGCAGCATAAGGACAATTGCCACAAGTAATACCGGTATAATCTTCTACCAAAACATTTTTTAAACTGGTACTATCCGATGCTTTTACTGCAGTTGTATTATTTATTACCCCAACAGGTCCACTATTTGGATTTTTATACGGAGAGCTAACATAATCGCAGGCTGAAAAATAAATAACCAGAACAGCAAACAACAATATTTTAGTTGATTTAATCATCATATTAAAATTATACAATTTTTTTCAATTAAAAACTGGTTGATATAGTCATTGATAATCCATCTGATGCAGGAACGGTACGACAGACACCACCTACACAAAATATACCTGCCCTTTGTTTACCATAAGAAAGTGTTATGCGCATAGCATCGCGTATAAAACCAACTGTTGCCAAATAATAATGGTAACGCTTTGAAGGGTCTGAGTTTCCGTAATTATATTGATCTAAAATGGCTGCAAAAAAGTTAGAACTTGGTGTCCACTCTACCATACCAACAACCCACGAACCCTTATCTTGCTTAGTTTGCATAGTTTGTCCTTCAAAACGAATAGAAGAGGTTGGTTTATACTTATAAGTTATATCAGCCACAAGAATATTTGTTTTGATATTCGGATATTCTGACACAGAATTGTTAAACTGAACAATGTTTTTGTTGTAAAATTGATTGGAGTACAAAAAAGTGCCCTTAACTTTTTTCGTAAATTTTTTATTGATTTCTATATTAAAATCATGGAAATACTTTTGTCCTGGGTTAAACGATCTTACTACGTAATGATACTGCCTGGTATCGTTTTGTGGTGCTATGTTAACACTATCTATGCCATAAGCCATAGATGCATTACCTGCTATTTCCATGCCATAAGCACCTCCAAGGGGCGTACCTTTTTTAAATTTATACTGTATCTCCCCTTGCGCTGCCATTTCACCATTGGGTTGGGTTGCATATGGATAATAAGCTGCCATTAGATACGTATGGTATTTTGTGAGTGCAGGCATATAGTTAATCATAGCCGCATTAAGTGTTTGGTCTCTATCGCTCCTAAAGCTCATATTATCTACATATTTACCTGCCAGCATAATAGAGAAACCTGATTTTGCATACGAAGTAGTAAGATAAGCACCTTGCCCGTTTTTAAAACTATATTTATTTATATAGGATGGGTCGTTAATTTTATAGGCATACTCACCATAAATACTAAAACCGCCCCGGTTAACAGTTATTCTGCCACCACCACACCCAACATTTTCAGGCTCGTTTAAGGTTGGGCTTAGATTAGCTTGATATTTGCTAACAAAGCTCCCACCAATAGTTACTTTTGTTTTTTTGTTGGCTAACGCAGAATCAATTAGTTCGTTTAGGTTTATGTCAATGTCACCGGCACGTACTATACCGGGGCTTACAGTAAAAAATGTACGCTGATGCCCAATTAAGCCTTTTACGGTTACACCTCTAAGGGGAGTATAAATTGCTCTAAAACCATCAATGGTGTTATCGTATAACAATCCTCGTTCTTCATATACACGTAAAATCATTCCACTACCAAATTGGTCATAAAAGTTTCCGGCAGTAACATCTAATTTGCCCTTTTTATATCTGACATAACGATAGGGAACTCCGGAACCTTGATAACGAGGATCAAAACCTTGCATAACAGGGTTATAGCTTTCATAACGCAAACCAGCCGAGAAATTTCCACGGATATAATTTAAATTACCAAACCCGTTCGACAACACTTTTTGAGGAACAATAGGAGCGCCAATTGATGTATCCTTACTATAATATTGGGCATCTATTTGAAAGTTACCATGTATAGACTCTACAATATCTTTAACCTGTGAGAACATAGAAGTGCTATAAAATAGTACCCCTACGTAGTATAAAAATTTTTTCACTACAAAGGTTTATTTTTAATGTTCTAATTTTTCGCCTTTAATAAGGTGCTTAATGTTTTCGTAAAGATATATCTCATCGCCTTCGGCATATGAATTATGCGACCAAACAATTTCTCCGTTTCCATCAACAATAAAAACGTGTGGCACCACGTTTACATTCATGGCACGTTTAAAATCTTGATTATCATCTAAATAAACTTCATAAGGCCACTCTTTTGTTTTTACATCGGTTACCACTTTGGCGCTTGTACGAGCATCATCAATAGATACAGCAATAATTTTTACACCTGTTTCTTTTTGCCAATCAGCATAATCATCTAAAATGTTATCTAACTCTTTTTTACAAGGCTTACACCATGTAGCCCAAAAACTAATAATGATAGGTTTACCATTATTAGTAAATGTAGAAGTACTTACTTTAGACCCATCCAGATTTTTAATTACCACCGTTGGGAGTTTACCCCCTCCATCAAAAGTAAAGCCCATTGAACAGATAACTACAATTGCTATTGCAATAATTATTTTTTTCATAATAAGCTTATTATTTAAAAAAATCCCTCCGTTTTTTCGGAGGGATTTTAATTAATTATTTAATAACGCTAACCTTGGTTTGATATGAACCACTGGTTGAGGAAACCAGCACAGTATATATACCGTTAGCCAATTGATCTACAGGAATGTTTACTAAATTATCTCCTACATTAAAATCATAGTTTTTAGTAAGAACAACTTGCCCCATTATATTATATAAGGAAATATTTGTTTTTTCGGAAGAGCTAAGATTTACATTAACATTAAACTGGTTATTTGCCGGATTAGGATAAACTTTAACATTACTAATATTACCCTGATTTTGTTTAATGACTACCGTAGTAGAAATGTTTATATTATCAACATACAAATCATTACCATTGTTATTTATAGCTGAGAATTTAATTAACGCCTCGGTTGATGAAGCATAAGCACTTAAACTAATATAGCTGGTTTTCCATTCGGTGCTTGCAGGAGTATATTCGTTAGAATCTCCTGGCGTTAAAGCGGTTGTTAAACCTTGACCACCTTTATAGAAAAGTTGATGCCAAGTAGCTCCGCAATCCGTAGAAATTGAAACAGCTAATGAGTCATCTATCTCGCCATAATTAGAATCATAATAGTAATTATACGCATAATCAAAACGTAATTGAGGACTTGTTACAGAAGTAAGGTCAATTGTTTGCATATACATATCATCTACATCAGGATAAGTTGCGTACGAGTAAAATGGGTATAATGCAGAGTTAGTTGATGTTCCGTATCCGCCATAAGTCCCACTTCTTTTCCATTGACTAGGACCTCCTGCAGCATTAGATAACACCCAATTTGCAGGCGGAAATGTAGTGGTTGTAAATCCTTGTACAATAGGTGCTGGCGTAGCTGTAGGCTCTATAATAACGTTAATGGTTTGAGAATTGTTATTCAAATTTTGATCTGTACCACTATTTGGAGAGTTTACTGATATATATACAGCATGACTGCCGGATGTGGTTACTGTAGGAGTTAAACTAACTGTTGCTGTTTGGTTAGTAGTTAAGTTACCTGTCCAGCTATAGGTTTGAACAGTACCGGCGTCTATTTTATAATTAATAGTACAAGATGTTAAAGTAGTTGCTCCTGCATTTTTAACAATAGCAACAGGGGTTAGTGTTGTAGTACATTGTATTGTTGCATTACCTACAAGTGCAGCTGCATCTAAATTAAGAGGAACAGGTGAACTATATGCGGCCTGATGAATTCGGCGTGCATAGGCTGTATCATAAGGAGCACCTATCCCACTCGAAGAAACACTTACTGTATCACAAAAATAAGGCGCGTCATTTTGAATCCAGCCAGCAAAAGCAATTTGACTCTTATCAAAGATATAACTTGGTATAGCTATTTTAAAAGTAAGATTTTGTATCTGTCCGTTTGTCCATGTATTGTTAAGCACTGTTCCTTGTAACGAAGGAACCATTTTACGCATTACATCGTAAAAAACTTTTTCGCCATTAGACCCAGGTGCTGTTGTATAAGTTATTACAGCTTCCTCTAATGCCATGTAAAACTTTAAAGCATAACCTGCAGTTTGATTATATACTTGGGCAGCCGTTATTTTTGCATTTATAGTAATAGAATCTGCTGTTGGGTTTATTGTGTGTGTTATGCTAAGCGCAAAAGGCGAGTTTACAATAGCGCTATCATTAATCATGGTTTGTGAAAGCTCATAAGGTGCGCCCGGATAAGCATTCCCTAATGCATCAGGCAATTCTATACCGTTAAAGCGCGTATAAGGTGCCTCTGGAATACCATAAGGAGAAAAATAATAATACATTTCCTTATTAATTTCGGCGCTATCTTGTATATACTGAGAATTACTGCCTAAACCGGTAGCATCAGGAATAGGTACCGGATAAGAAACTTTTACAATTTTATTTGGATAATTGCCAGGAGCATGTACTATGGGATAAAGATACTGGTTTGCCGGAGGGCAATTGGGGCAAGTCTCCCCAGTCCATTCTTCATATAAAATGGTTCGTTGTGTTTGAGCTATTGTAGTTGCGCTTAAGCATAATGCGATAGCTAATGATGTTAATGTAGTTTTTTTCATGAGGTTTTTAAATTTGAATAACAGCAAATGTAGTGTTACTGTTAATTTATCCAAATTTATTTACCACTATTTTACATCATTTAGCCTAAATTATTGCTTTTACTTAAAATGTTAATTTCCATTTTTAATTAAATTGTAAACACTATATTTACATGCAGCATTAACACATTCAAATCTAAACTCATGAAAAAAAATCTACTTATCCTATCTATTTTACTTGTAAGTTTTTACAAAAGCAAGTCTCAAAGTATTCAGTTGTTAGATACAACAGGGGGAGCAATGAATCAAGCCCAATCCAGCTATACTTTTTGGGTTGATAACGATTCAGCCTGTAACTATATGTTTGCAGTTAAAAATTTAACTTCGTCTCAGTTAACTATTAAGGTAAAAAAACATGTCATTTCTAATGTCGGAAGTAATTCGATAACATTTTGTATAGGCAGTTTATGTTATGGCGCCACTACAACATTAAGCGGTAGTGTTACTATTCCGGCTAATTCATTTATCCCCCCTGTTCACCCGACCCCCGGTACTTTTGGTTTAAGCACCGAGTTTGCTGCTATGGTAGCAAGTGGAACTGCCCAGGTTATGTACACCATATTTAATGCAAATAATGTAAATGATTCTGTTTCAGTTACGATAAATTATAATTTAACTGCTGCTGGTATTAAATCTATAGCTACTAATTATTTTGTTTCAAATATTAGCCCTAACCCAGCAAATACAAACGTATCAGTTAACTACGATTTGAAAAACACATTGCAACCGGCTTCAATTAAAATATACAATATGCTTGGTACGCTTGTAAAAACAGTTTCTTTAGAAACCTATTCTAACAATACTAAAATAGATATAACTTCTTTAGAAGAGGGTATATATTTCTATTCTGTAATAGTTGGTGAAAAACCTATTAAAACAAGCCGTTTAGTTGTTTCAAGGTAAATTTAGTTTTCTCCTTCTTACAGTTTAACTCAATTTTTTATAAAAAGTTGATATTTTTTGATGTTTCGGCTAATAAGTGGCTTTTTATTGCCAAATATCTGCTATTTTTGAGACCGCACATTTAAATACATTACGTTTTAAACCATATAATATTTTAATAGCATGAATTTTACACTGAACGAAGAGCATTTGATGATACAAAAAGCCGCACGTGATTTTGCGCAAAATGAGCTTAAACCAGGTGTTATTGAGCGTGATGAACACCAAAAATTTCCGGCAGAACAAATTAAAAAAATGGGCGAGCTTGGTTTTTTGGGTATGATGGTTGACCCTAAATATGGCGGAGGTGGAATGGATACTATTTCTTACGTATTGGCTATGGAAGAAATTTCTAAGGTGGATGCTTCGTGTTCAGTGGTTATGAGTGTAAATAACTCGCTTGTTTGCTGGGGTTTAGAGCATTATGGTACCGAAGAACAAAAATTAAAATATTTAGTTCCGTTAGCTAAAGGCGAAAAAATTGGAGCTTTCTGTTTATCAGAACCAGAAGCCGGTAGCGATGCTACTTCACAAAAAACTACCGCAATTGATATGGGAGACCATTATTTATTAAACGGTACAAAAAACTGGATTACAAATGGTAATAGCGCGTCTACTTATTTAGTAATGGCACAAACTAATGTAGAGGCAGGTCATAAAGGCATTAATTGCCTTATTGTAGAAAAAGGAATGGAAGGTTTTGTAGTAGGACCTAAAGAAAATAAAATGGGTATACGCGCCAGCGATACGCACTCACTTATGTTTACCAATGTAAAAGTACCTAAAGCTAATCGCATTGGGGAAGATGGTTTTGGGTTTAAATTCGCCATGAAAACATTATCTGGTGGACGTATAGGCATTGCCTCTCAAGCATTAGGAATAGCAAGCGGAGCTTATGAATTAGCTTTAGCTTACTCAAAGGAGCGTAAAGCTTTTGGTAAAGAAATTTCTAACCACCAAATTATTCAATTTAAACTGGCAGATATGGCAACCCGCATTGATGCTTCTCGTTTACTTTGTTTAAAAGCAGCTTGTCAGAAAGATGCACACGAAGATTATACACAAAGTGGAGCTATGGCAAAAGTATTTTCTTCGGAAACTGCTATGTGGGCTACTACCGAAGCTGTACAAATACATGGTGGCTACGGTTATGTAAAAGAATATCATGTAGAACGCCTTATGCGCGATGCAAAAATTACACAGATATATGAAGGTACATCAGAAGTACAACGTATTGTAATTTCTCGTAGTGTATTAGCTTAAACTATTAAATCCTAAATAAAAAGCCCCTTCATAAATTATGAAGGGGCTTTTTTATGATTAAACAATTCTATTTATTAATAATTATTTTGCTTGTATAAGTTTGAGTACCAACACTAACTTTCATAAAGTAAGCACCATTGGCTATACTTTGTAAATCTATTTGTTTAGCAATAGTACCGTTACTTACTTGTTCTTCCGTACTATAAACAACTTCTCCTAAAATATTGCTAATGTTTATTTGTGCTTTTGCAACAGCAATATTAGTTAAACTAAGTATAAACACACCTGCACTTGGGTTAGGGTAAATTGATACTTGCGCAGCTTCCTGAATAGTAGTCTTAATTCCAGTTGCAGTAGCATTAATTACTGTTACCGATATAATGGAATTAGCATTATTTGACAAACGGAATAAGCTATCATTTTGGCAAACAGTAGTTGAGTCTCCACAAGATGCATAGGCCTTTACACAAATATTATAGTGCCCGGCAACAGTATATGTATGTGTAGGATAAAGCCCTGTTGTAGATGTACCGTCTCCCCAACTCCAAACAGCACTCGTAATTTGCGATGAGTAATTTGTACTAACTTGCCAAATACCAGGTTGTGGGTGTAAAGAATCTTGATGCATGTTAAAAGTAACCGAAGCCACGCAAGGTGCAGGACTTGTGTTGCCAATAATTACAGAATCAGTAACTGAACTGAAGCACGAGTTTAGTGAATCAGTAATATTTAATGAAACCACATATAAACCATTATGAGCATAAGTATGCGATGGATTTAGTAGATTAGAAGTACCGCCATCGCCAAAAGACCAAGTGTAAACAGTAGTACCCGAAGTTCCCCACGATTGGTTAATAAAGTTAACTAACCCTGTTGGTCGTAAACTATCACTAAAAGAGGCACCGCATACCGGAGCGTTTGTTGCATTAGTAATTTTAATAGTATCACTATGAGAGCCAGAACACAGAGATAAAGTATCGCCCATATGCAAACTTACATAGTACGTTCCATTATATTGAAACGCATGTGAAGGTGATAATTGAGTAGAAGAACCATCGCCAAAATTCCAATTAATAGAAATATTACTTGTATCACCTCCAGTGGTGGTGTTTGTAAAAAACACCTGGCCATTGGCTCCTAATGTATAAGTATAATTTACATGTAGGTTACACGTATTACCATTAGTTACCGTAACTGTTTGAGCTATTGCATTATTGCAGAAGCCATTAGAATCGGAAACATATAAATTAACAGTATATGAGCCATTGTAACTATAAGTATGCGAAGGTGATACTATGTTAGAAGACGTACCATCACCAAAACCCCACGAGTAAATAGCATTTGAAGGTGTATTAGATGAAGTATTTGTAAAATTTAATTGCCCACCACTTCCAATGCTATATGAAAAACTGGCAGCTATGTTACAAGTTAATCCATTAGTTATATTAATGATTTGCGATATAGAATCGAAGCAAGTTCCTGAAGTGTCCCACATTGCTAAATTAACATTATACGTGCCATTATATAAGAATGTGTGTGTAGGTGATACGGCAAATGAACTTGCACCATCGCTGAAATGCCAATTATATCTCGTACTTCCCACTACTCCTGTAGATGTATTAGTAAAATTTACCGAACCCGAACTACCCACTGTGTAAGTATAGCTTGCATGACACTGCGCAATAGTAATTTGGTTTAAACCTAAGCATAGAACTACTATACTAAGTACATTTTTAAAGCTGATTTTTTTTGTAGTTTTTTTCATATTGTTAAATATAAGATTAATCTTTTACCTTCTTATTATACTATTACGTATTAATTTTAGTAAAGGTTGGGTTTATTATAAAATTACTTATAGGCCACAGCAATAATTGCATCTGCATTGGTAATTTGTATAGGCGGTTGTGTGCTATTATATACCCAACAATTAAACTTTACATGCAGTTTTTTAGTATGCTGATTATTTGTATTGTTTTGATAATTATCTACCGATATAATTTGGAAGCCACTACTTGAGGGTTGAGCGGCATTTTTTGAAGTATAAACATTGCCAACAGCATCTGTCCATATAATAATAACATTTCCAGTTTCAACTCCATAATTTGGTGTTACATTGGGAATAGCCTGAATATTTGCTACACTAAAATTTGTAAGACAAGATTGTGTTGCATTAGCGGTGGTAACATTATATTTAGCTATAGCTATATTGCCATTAGCATCTTTAACATGTAAGGAAACTTGATACGTACCCGGTTGTATATAAGTATGGGTTATAGTATCTGATGATGTAGTTATATTGTTTACGATACTATCTCCAAAATTCCATGAATATAAAAACGGAGGAGTGCCGGTTGCTACACTTCTAAAAGTAATTCCATTAGTGCCAAAAGGCGTTGAGGATATTGTTGTATGATTAACATATGCTGTAGACGACGCCAGATTTACTGTATCGCAAACGCTATTTGAACATGAACCAGAACCTGTAATATTTAAACATACATTATAATAACCCATTTGCGAATATGTATGCGTTGGAGTGGGTAATGTAGAGGTGCCTCCGTCTCCAAAATTCCAATTATAGGTTTGTGCCGTACCATTTGTATAAGATGAGTTAAATTGTACTTGATATGATGTAGATGTTGGAGAAATTGTTACTGTGCCAGGGATAGAATAAGGGTAACTTCCTGACGCTAATGAAAATGAATCGTTTATCTGAATTTGAATGCTATTAAAATCAGACGTTGTTTGCTTTAAATCTCCAATAAAACTATAAACAGTTGTACTATCTTGTATATAAGACGAGTACATGTAATAATTATTTATTCCGGCATTTAAAGAGGTTGATACACCGCCCACCGTTCCATTAAAATAAAACTCAGGTGCACTTACACTCGAAACTGCATGCTCTTTTTTACAACTAAAAGAAAGAAAAACTATTATCAAAAAAGAAAGAAAAAATTTAATCGTTTTCATGTTATTTATGTGATATGTTATACGATAAAGTAAGTTTTAATCCACTATTATGTTCTGATTTATTAAGCCCAAATACCGAGTTATTCTTTATATCCATCAAGCCATAATATACTTCAGCACTTAGACTTAAGCATTTAACAATTCTTCGTCGATAAGCCAACGCCGGTTGTATATCCCAAGTAGAAAAACCATCCATATATCCGGTTTTGGTAGATACACTTGTCGTAGATGCTCCAAAAGTACTTTGCGTATAAGTATCAATTTTACTACTTGTATTTAAAAGGTACAAGGTGTTTAAACCAATAGATAAGCTGTTTTTTTCGTTAAAATGATATTGTAGTTTTATAGGAATGGCCAAATAATAAAGTATAGTAGGTGTTATTACAGTTTTTATTTGATTATATCCAAAGTCATAATGCATATTAGTACTGCTATAATTACTATAATTTAAATGAGCTAAACTGTTGTATTGTGCTCCTGCCGATATACTCCATTTTTTAGTGAATTGATGCATAACACTTATACCAAAAATTGCATTAAAACCTGCGGCTTCTTTTGTTATGTTATTCGTCCATCCAAAAGCATAATTTGCCCCGACATCAATACTGAATACAGTGCTTTTTTTAAAGGTTTCAATATTATCTTTTACAACAGATTTAGCAGAATCAATCTTAGCTTTAACAATGCTATCTTTTGTAGTTGCCGTAGTATCTTTTTTAAAATTGTTAACTATAGAAGTAGAATCTTTTTTTGAATCTGAGGTTTTAGTAACAACTATGGGATTTTCATTTTTCGCCATAGTAGTATTTTTCGTTTCTTTTCCTATGTCAGATCTATCCGATTCTCTGCTATTGCTTGCTCCTGCCTCTTTAACTTGTTTTGTTGATTCACCTAAATTAAGTTCTTCACTTCTACTCTTTTGAGCATTAGCACTTTGGTCTTTTCCAGCTTTTTTGGAAATTTCATCTTCATATTTAGTTTTCTGTATAGGATTAGAGTTTAAATCGGTTACTTTCTCTTTACTCAAGTCTACTTCTTTGTTTACATTTTCATCAGGTCCATTATTTGAGTTTGATAAAGAAGCAGTTTGTTCACTATTTTTCAACGTTTCGCTTGTTTTTATACCCTCATTATTTTTCTCGGTTTTATCCTCAATCTTAGGTTTGGTTTCATTTCCAATTTCCATATCATTTTTCTTGCTGCTTACCTCTTTTTTCTTGCTATCATTCTTATCAATAACAAACGGAATCATTATACAAACACCTAAAATCATTCCTATAAAAAATATAAAGCCAATACGTCTTCTTTTACGTTTTTTTTCAGCTTGTATAATAAGTTCTTCTGCCTTATCCCAATTAGCCTCATTAAATTCAAACTCGCTTTCGCTTAGTTTAGATTTAAATAAATCATCAAAATTTTCTTGCTCTGTACTCATGATGCAATTTTTTTTGGTGAAACTATTTTCGTAACCATCTCTTTTAATTGTTGTCTCGAAAAACTTAAATGCCACTTAGATGTTCCTTCGCTCATATTTAGCATTTCAGCAATTTCTTTATGTGCAAATCCATCAATAGCATATAAATTAAAAACTTTCTGACTCATTGGTGGGAGTTGCTTTATCATCGTATAGATTTGATCAGTATTCATTTTAGTAAGTGCGCTATTTACGTCAGCAAAATCACTTGTTTCAATGTAATTTTCTATATATTTTATTTGTTCATTATGTATTTTCTGTTTTCTATAAGCATCAATTAATGTATTCACCATTACTTTTCGCATCCACACTTTGAATGGTATTTCAGTTTTATACTTAGTTAAATTATTTAATATTTTCAAAAAACCAGTATTTAAAGCCTCTTCAGCCTCTTCTTTATTATTGGTATATCGTACACAAATACTCATCAAATAGCTATACGTAAGCTTATAAAGCTCATATTCAGCCCGACGTTCCCTATTAATGCATGCAGTTATTAAATCGAGGTCTATATTCATTAAAATATGTAAAACACAGGTTTCATATACTTAACCTTTACGAAGTTCGAATAGAAAAGGTTGGGTATTAAAATAAACTGGTTATCAATGATTTAATATATTTTATTGCCCTTAACTACAGAAAAATAGCTAATATCGCTTAAATACTTAATAAGCAACCCAAAATGTTAAATAAAAAGTAAGAGTTAGGGGAACCTGTAAAGACAATTTCAACTTATTGCCTTAAAATATACTCAGAACTATAAATTTAATAGTTCGGTAAAAATACGCTCAGTAGCTTTACCATCCCATAATTTTGGGATTTTACCTTTTTTATATGTACCATTTTCTATTTCAGAAATTAATTTACTAATCTCGTCAATATCAAATTTAACTAATGTGTTTGTACCTTCTATACAAGTTATAGGTCGTTCAGTATTATTTCTAAGTGTTAGGCAAGGAACTTGTAAAAAAGTAGATTCTTCCTGTATACCACCACTATCTGTAATAATAAACTTACTATATTTTATTAATTTTTGAAAAGCAAAATAATCAAGGGGCTCTGTTGTAATCAAGTTGTTGTTTTGAATTAATTTTTCATACAATCCAAATTTTTTAAGGTTACTTACTGTGCGCGGATGTATAGGAAAAACTATTTTGTATTTTTTTGCAATGTTTTCGAAAAGTTCAATTAGTTTTTTTAATCCTGCTTCAAAATCAACTGTAGCAGGACGATGTAATGTAGCTAAAACATATTGTTTCGGTACAAGTCCACTTTTCTCTAAAATACTTGCTCTTTCTATTTTATCAGTAAACCCAATTAAAGTATCTATCATAGTGTTACCCACAAATTTAATTTTACTGCCTTGTACGCCCTCTTTTTTTAGATTTTCCATCCCGCTTGGTTCTGTAACAAAAAACAAATCACACAACTTATCGGTGAGAATTCTATTTATTTCTTCCGGCATAGTTTCATCAAAGCTACGCAAACCACTTTCTATGTGAGCCAATTTTATATTTAATTTGTTAGCTGTTAAAGCTCCTGCCAAGGTAGAATTTACATCTCCCACTACTAAAATTAAATCGGGTTTAAATTTTGTTGTAATGAGTTCTTCCAATTTTATCATTATATCTGCAATTTGAAAATTGGGAGACCCCGAACCTACATTTAAAAAATAATCGGGAGTTAAATTAAACTGCTGAAAAAACACATCAGCCATAGTTGCATCGTAATGCTGCCCCGTGTGTACAACTTTTAAATTAATATTATTGTAATTGGCTGCTACCTCCTTAAAGCGTGTAACTTTAATGAAATTAGGACGTGTACCTATAATCAAAAGTAAATTCATATTAGTCATTATTGGGTATCATTTCTTTAAAATCAGTACTCAATTTATGTTTAGATAAAACTTTTTTCAAAAAAACTTCTAAACAAGTTAAGTTATGTGGATTTAACATTTTTGGATGAGATATGAAATGTAAAAAATCCATTTTTTCAAATTTTCTAATATAATCTGTAATATTTATAACAGTAAGTAACTCTATAGATGCCATCTCACTATTACCAGATTTAGATTCTTTTACAGATGCAGAAGTTGTACTGAGTCCATCTCCATAATTTGTAATACCTTTTTTGTACAAAAATTTAATAAAAATACTGTTCAATATTTTTGTGCTTAATGATCTTTTTATATTTGATATAGGGATTTCTGTGAACATTCCGTTATTATCTTCTATCAAAACATCATCATTAAATTTATATATTTTCTTTTCAGGTGCTTTTACAAAATTAAAATTTTGAAAATCTGATATACAACTATACCCTTTTAGTACGCTAAATTCATATAACACATTATATTCTTTGAAAAAAGATTTGAAATCGCTAAATGGTTGAATACACCACCCACCGGCTCTGTACCCCCATTCATTTTGATGCCCAATAATGTCTTCTAATACTTTTATCGATTGAGAAAAACTATAGCGCTTTTCATCTTTATTCAACGCTGAAAACGAGTATTTTTTTGTATCAGACAAGTCCCATTGGTTAATTTCTGGCAAATATTTCGCATCCAGCCAATGCGGGTGCAAATGTGGAAACACATAGTGCCCAGCATCTTTCATATCTTTGATTTGCTTTTCTATTTTTTCAAAATCATCTTGACAGTTTTTATTATCATTATTCTTCAATGTTATTAAATAAGTTGTATCAACAAAAAAAATAGCGCCGGTAATTTTATAAAGTTTAAGTATTTCTAAAACTTTTTTTGTTGGAATAATGATGCAATTGTCTACGCTACCTGAACGAGAGCCCAAAAACAATTCATAATCAAACGTCAATAATAATTTCTTTTTACTTAGCATAAGCTTTTCTATTTTCCTGATCAATAATATCTAATGGGATTTCCCTTCCCTTTAGTTTAGTTTTAACATTTAATAATGCATCATAAATATTACATTTATTATTATTTAAATCCATTTTCCACAAAAAACCTTCTTCAAGTTCAGCACCGAAACGCTTTTTAAATTGTTGTATTCCATCTAATTTTGTACCAGAAACATCACTTAATCTTGCCCCAACAAAATCGTACCGTTTAACTCCCTTTTTTTTAAGATATTTTATTGTTTTCCAATGCAAATAATTTATCGAGCCATTTATTTCTATTTTTTCTGCAGATGCTCCATACAAATAAAAGGCTCCGTATTTAGTATACGGAATAAATATTCCTCCTTGCGGTTTACTCTCAAAATAAACTACACCACAAATAACAGACTGATTTAAATAAGTAAAAAAGTTATTGAAATAAGAAATATCGTGGCAAAACATATTTGAGCGTTTCATCGTTTGTTGGTATAACAAATAGAAATCATCTATACACTCTATTCCATATTTAAGTATCATATTGTGCTTTTCCGCATTCCTGATTACATTTCTATGCTTTGGATGAATTTTTTGAAATAATTCTTGTTCAGTATTTTTATCAAGATTTATGTAATAAGTGCCAAAAGGAGCGAACTTAGAATTTTCAGGAACACTTTTAAATATGGCAAAATTTTCAGGCTGTACAATTCTATGTGTAATTTTATTTTTTATAAGAAATCGAATCCACTTATTTAAAAATTCAAACTCTTGTTGCTTACTTAAACGCTCTCCATTTTTTGCCAGTGGCGGGTACAAAGGTTGAATTATTTTTAAAAACTTATTAATCCATATATTACAAACTATAGTAGTATTAAATTCGTCAGCAAAAATAATTACATTTCTACTTTCAGTTTTTTTTACGAAGGAAGTATATTCTTTTAAATAAAAATATGGGTAATTAGGTTGCTCTTTTATTTCATTTATACTTATAATTTTCACTTTATTATTTATAATTATTTAATAAAATGGCTATCCTAACTATTTCACTCTCAGGAATGCAGGATTCACATGATATTTCTATAAAATTTAAAGCGTTTTTTTTAAAATACACAAGTTTATTATTTTCCTCAATTTTATTAAATAAAGTAAAATAAGGGATACCATTCATCTCTAAAAAATTTCTAAACTTTTTCACCCCATCTTTCACAAACAAGATAATTTTAAAATATAACCCTGTATCATTATCATAAGCAATTTCAAGCAAAGGATTTTTAGTTATAGCTTCTTTTAGTATAGCGTATCTTTTCTTTCTAAAGGGTGTAATTTGTTTTAAGATAGAAATTGAATAAGATGCCATTTTCAACTGGAAACTACTCATACTGAAAATTGTATCTGAATGGAATCTATTCAGTATTCGATTTAAAAAAATTTCGTATTTACTTAATCTATAATTAAAAATTCTTGACTTTAAGAATAATTTAGCTTTCATATTTTGAAAAGAAAAAATAGATGGCTTATTTAAAATAAAAAAACTTCCATTTTTTTTTGAAAATTTTATCCATGCACCCCCAGCCGCGGTGGTAGATTTACCAGGGCCAAAAGAGTAAACAGTTCCATTTCCTTGACTTAAAACTTTTTCATCTATACCATAACTTTGTGCTGCATCATGAATTAATTTGATATTATTATTCTCACAGAAGTCAACTATTTCTTTAGTATCAGGGTGCACAAACCCGTATAAATGAACCAAAATTACAACCTTAATATTTTCCGATTTTATAAAATTTAAATTATAAAATGTCCAAAATGAGTTATCAGATTTTAAATCTAAAAGTACCGGAGTAAGTTTCTTTTGCTCAACAGCATATCTAACAGAGTTGCAAACAAAAGCCGGGATACATACTTTGTCATTAACTGATAAATTAAAACTTTGCAATAATAAACGAAGTGCATTAGTACCAGAATTTACAGTTATTTCCAGTTGCGACAAAGGTTCATGTTCAATTTCGAAGCGTTCTATAAATGAAGGAAAAAAATAATTCATTGAATAAGTAAAAAATTCAGATTAAATAAGGTGGGTAATTAGTTTTTCCGTTATTGCCCTCATTGAATAATGACTGGCATCAAAATTGTAATTATAGTTTAACCCGATTTCTCCATTTAATATTTTTTGAAATTCATTTTGAATTTGGTCTTTTTCAATAATAATTCCAAGATTATTTTTTTCTAAAAAAATAGATATAGTCCCTTTAGCCCCAATATAAATAATAGGGATTCTGCAATAAATAATTTCAAATATTTTTGTAAAAAAATAATCTTTCGCATGATCAGGACAAACTAATATATAATAATTAGTTTCTATTAACTTCTTATATAATTCATTTTCAGTTAATGGATTGTGATAAAATACATTTTCATTTAGTACGTTATGTTCTTCAAAAATTGAGGTATATTTTGGTGAAAAGCAATATACATCAAGCCTGCTTGTATTTATATTATTTTTTAACACCTCCGCTAAATTAGATATCTCGTTTTCAATAGTTATGTACATTGTACCGAACATTATAAATTTAACTACCCCTAAGTTTTTATTTTCAGTTTTAAAACATGATTCCTCTATGTCATAACCGTGCGGCAGTTCTATAAATTTGTCCTTATACTTAGGATAAAGCAATGATATTTCTTCAACCATTATATTTGAAGGCATCGTGATTAAATCGCTTTTCTCTACCACAAACGCCTCTTTCTTTTTTTCTTCGTTCTGTCTATCTATAGACATTTTATCTAAACTATATGAGTTCTTCCACGTCCAAGGGTCTCTAAAATCTGATATTATTTTTACACCTGAAAGGTCTGGTTTCAATTTACAAATAAAATAATTTAGGTAAAAAGGAAAGCCGGAAACTATAATATTCTTTATTTTCTTTTCTTTAACTACTTTTAAAACAGATTCTTTAAGGTTTTTTTCTATAAAAGCCGCCTTGTCAAAGTAATTCCCTTTTATTCTACATTTAACTTCAAGTAATTTTATTCTATATAAGATTTTTTCGATAAGACTTTTTGGATTTGTAGAAATAATTTTTGGATACTTTGAATTAAGTCTAATAACCTCTATACCTTCTACATCTGATATCCATGTAGATATTGCATCATCAACTACTTCGGCAGAAATAACATATACATCTATACTTTTTTTTCTAAGATATTTTGCAAACTTAGCCCACCTTCTACCTCCAATACCAGGCGCAGGAGGGAAAATATAAGATATTATAAGTACATTCTTCTTTTCTTCAATCATATCAATTAAAACTAATATATTTTACGTATCTAAAATAGTTTTTATTAATTTTTTATAAGATGTGTTATTTATCTCTGCTTCTTTTTTAAAATAAAAATTGGCTAATTCAAAACATTTTCTCTTTTTGTCTACATCTACTTTTTTAAGTACAATACTCTTTAAATTATTTTCATCAACTATATATCCACAATCTTGTTCTATTACAAAAGAGCTAAAATCACCAAGGTTTTCTGAAACAAGCACTTTTAAACCAGCATATAAGTATTCTGCAAATTTAGTTGGAGAAGCTACTCTGTTTGTTTCAGACTGTTCTCTAACTAATATACCGTAATCGCAGCATTGCAAATAAGTTAACACTTCATGATGCTCTACCCATTTAATAAAAACTTGTTCAGAGAATTTCTCTTTGAAATTTAAATTCTCTTTATTTTCCTTTGAAAGGAAAATAAGTTTAATTTTTTTATCAGCATTTAAAATAGGTGAAAAAGTTTTTTCTAAAAGCTCAAACGATTGCCAAGGTGCTGTAGAGCCTGAATAAATAAGCACTATGTCATCTTTCTTTATTCCTAACCCTTCTTTAATTTTTTCTACATTATTATTAAATGTATATGCTTCGTTATTAAAATATTTTCTATCTAAAGTACAAGGAATAACTACATGGCTATTTTGATAGTACTCGAAATTTTGCCGCCAATAATTAACCAATTGCTGCGAAACAGCCATTCTGAAATCAACATTTTTAACAACATAAGATTCAAATGATTTTACGTTTTTTCTTAAATAATCTACTGGAAAAACATTATACTCTAAAATCTCAGCAGACATTGCGCTTCTTCCGTCAAATACAATTTTTTTAAGTAAACCGACATTTTTAACACATAAGGCCATTTTAGCACAAAAAACATTTCTGCAAATAGCCACACGCTCCCCTGTAAAAAGGCAAACAAAAAATAGTAGCAAAGCTGTATATTGAAAATTTCTCAATCCTGGAAATGCAGGTAAAACTATTGCTGTGGGAGATAATTTCTTAAGTCGTTTTTTTGCATCCGTTTTCATTAATTCGCGAATAGAAAGAAAAGCAACTATCCTTACTTTCGCATTATGTTTTGCATTTAAATAATCGCAAACATCTATAACCTGACTTGAATAAATACCAGGATGAAACTGATCGAGGAGGGTAACGTAAATCATTTAAGGAGCTAAATGTATAAGTACTTATTGCGTATTTAAGGCCTTATCAGCATCCAAAATATCTTTTACCATCATTCTTCCATTAGGAACATTAATTACTTCTTTTGCGTAGGTATCCGGAATAGGTTGATTGTTTAACAACATGTCAATCCATTTATGATAGTATTTTGGGACATCGTTATTGGTCTTTAGCAATTTTAAAAAATCATAATTATTAAATTGCATTCGCTGCATAAAAGCAAATAGAGTTTGAACAGAATAATCATTTACATTTTCTCCATCTTGTTGACGAGTTGGGGCAAAGTAATCTTCTTCTAATACGGCATAAAATTTATTATCGGTTACATAAAATTGATAGGTTTCTTTAGCTGCTATTCCCACCTTTTTATCTATACCCAAAGTATAAATAAGTTTACGCAAAGGTGCTTTTATTGCCTTCAAAATAGGATTACTCCTAAAGCTATCGGTTGTTCTTTTTTTATCAGGACTCCATAAAACAAGTGTTGCTGATAAGGATGTTGGGTTTATAACAACATGAGGCTCCCAAGCATCTACCATATGTAAAGGTTTATCCGTTTGTGTAAAATGTTCTTTAATTTTAAGTTTAACTTCTTTTGTTATTGGGTTAATTTCTACATTTTTTTCAAAAAGTATTCCTTCATAACCAGAGCCATAAGCTGCAAATGAAGAAAGAATATAATTATTATGATGATGTATTGCAGAAGCTACCACATGAGGTTCATACGTTTTTAAAGGCACAAACAAATGTGCTTTTACATAAAAATCATTGTTTTCATATATATAGAAAAAAGGAATTTCATACATTGTCCATTTTCTTTGTAAAAATCCTTTATCTACCAAATTTGCTTTAAAGACTTCAAACCAAAAACCTTTATCCTGCCCCATTTTGATGAGCAAATTACCGGCTTCTTCATGAAACTTCTTTCTATCATCTATCTTATCACTAAGATTAATAACCTGCCGAATATATTGGTTGTTTTTCATTTCTAATGTAGTTTACTATTGGACAATAATATTATAATCACTGAGTTGTTTCATATTACATTTAATTGTGTCATAAATTTGGCGTAGTTACTTTCATAGTAAAAATTATTTTTCCAATATAATCTTGCTTCATTTCTTACATTCACGATGTTTTTATTATTTTTAAATTCCAATATAGAATTAGCAACTTCTTTTGGGTTAAACTCTTTATTAATTAAAATACCATTAGATTTATTTACAATATCTTTAGTTCCCCCCACATTTGTTGCAATAACAGGAATGCTAAAACTCATTGCCTCCATTATAGAAACAGGTAGCCCTTCTGAGGAGCTACAATTAATAAAAAAATCTATTGAGATTGTTCTGTAAAAATCAAAAATTTGCTTTTGTGTCCATTTGCCCTTAAAATCATATTTAATATTTTCAGGTAAAATTTTCGCTTTTTCAATAATTATTTTATTTAAGGGGCCATCCCCAATATGAGTCCACAAAACACTTATTTTAAAGTGTTTAAGAATTTCAATAATTAAATCAATTCTCTTAACCTCAATAATGTTTGAACAAGAAACAATGTGCATATAAGAAGGATTTTGCTGAAAAGGATTTATTCCAAAATCTTTTGTACCCAAATACTGATGAAGGATTTTTTCTTTATAGTTCGGGTAAATGTTTTTTAAATAAGCTTCGCCCACCTTTGAAACCGGAAAAATATAATCAGTATTATTTAAACAAAATTTCCTAGAAGGTAAGTAATTGGGTTTGCCATTATTCTCGTACAAATCGTACCCATGAGCCCTGGTACAATTTTTCCTAATTATATTTTTATACTTTAAAATGGAAAGAGAGAAATTCCAATCAAAAAACCAATAAGAATAAAAAATAGCATTATTTAATGTTTCCTTACTTAGTTTAGATTTCAGTCGTTCTGAATAATATATACAATTTAAAATGTGACTAAGATTATATTTTAAATTTTTTATAAACGCTAATTTTTGCCTGGAAAAAAAAAGTTCGTTAAAAACTAAAAACAGAAAAAGGAACGATTGTTTTTTTATTACCATTTTTTTTTCTTCAGCTCGGGGGCCTTCAATATAATTTAACACTACATTTTTTGGGACTTCACGCAAGCCAGTTTCTTGTGTTTTATAAAACAGATAAATAGTATCATAAAATGGCGCTATAAAATTAAGTTCGTTTTCAATAAAAATTTCTCCATAACCATATGGGTACGTATTTGTAAAAAAAACGAGCTCTTTTTTTTGCATTTTACTTCGCTTTATAAAAGCTTAGTATTGAGGATGATACCTCTAAAACTTGTTGATTTGTAAGTTCAAAATACATTGGTAACCTTAATAAGCAATCCGTATAATAGTCTGCATTAACTAAATCACCTCCTTTATGTTTATTGCTATAATATGGGCTTTTGTGAAGCGATAAATAATGGAAAACAGTATTTATTTTTTGCTCTTTTAGATGTTTTATTAACTGAGTTCGTTCATTTAAATTTTTGCAAACTATGTAGTACATGTGGGCATTATTTGTTGCCCCAGTTGGTATATAAGGCAATTTAACTCCTAATTTTTGAATGGATGTCAATTCTTTATTATAAATGTCCCATATTTCTTTTCTCCTTTTTTGAATAGTTTCTAAATTCTCTAACTGAGCATACAAAAAAGCTGCAATAATATCTGATGGTAAAAAAGAAGAACCGATATCAACCCATCCATATTTATCTATTTCGCCTCTAAAAAATGCAGAACGATTAGTTCCTTTTTCTCTAATAA
Source organism: Bacteroidota bacterium (assembly GCA_013287545.1). Taxonomy (GTDB): domain Bacteria; phylum Bacteroidota; class Bacteroidia; order B-17B0; family Aurantibacillaceae; genus PALSA-968. The sequence goes on from JABDDQ010000006.1 coordinate 30,849, forward strand.
TTTCTGCCCTTTTAACAAAACGTTCATCATTAATAACCAACATTCCTCCTTCGCCCGAAATAATATTTTTGGTCTCGTGAAAAGAAAAAGCTGCAAGATGTCCAATGCTTCCAAGAGGTTTACCTTTGTAAAAACTATCAATGGCTTGTGCAGCATCTTCAACAACAAATAAATTATGTTTTTTTGCTAAAGCCATAATTTTATCCATATCACAGGCAATTCCAGCATAATGAACCGGAAGTAATACTTTTGTTTTTGGGGTTATTAATGCTTCGATAGCATCTATATCCATATTTGGGTTCTCCTTATCTGAATCGATAAAAACAATTTTAGCACCACGTAAAACAAATGCGTTTACTGTAGATACAAAAGTATAAGATGGAGCAATAATTTCATCTCCTTCTTTTATATCTAACAAAATGGCTGCCATTTCAAGGGCATCAGTGCACGAGGTCGTTAATAAAACTTTTCTAAATCCATATTTTTCTTCGAAATACTTGTGACATTTTTTGGTAAATATGCCATCACCCGATATTTTCATTGAAGCTACTGCATCTTGAATATATTGTGTCTCTTTACCAGTTAAATAAGGCTTATTAAAATCTATCATAGTATAATTAATTTATCTTGGAAACAATTTGTCTTTAAAACTTAATATTCTTAATTCTATAAAATGATAACTTATCATACTCACTGCTACAGTAGCTACTAAGCACATTGCACTTACATGTATGCTTATAACTGTAGTATTTAAAAAATAGCATACTAATGCAATAACAGGGAAATGATATAGATAAAGTCCGTAACTAATTTTGCCGAAATAGTCTAAAATATTATTTTCAAAGATTGAAGGAAAAAACTCCCTTTTTTTCATTTTGTATAAAATTAAAGCAAAAATTAAATTAAATGCAGTATACCCCCAGATATACTTATAAGCCTCATCCATAACTGGTAGATACCCTAATCCACTTAAATCGCGCAAATCTAATTTTCCTTGAATAAAATAATTTATAGCTAATCCAAGTCCAACAACAAAAGCAGATAAAATAAAAATCCATCTTATTCTAATCTCTTTATTTACAAAAAGACTGAAATATCCACCTATAGCAAAGGCATCAAAATAAGAGAATGGAAGGACATAAACAGCTAAGGTCATTTTTTGAGGGGAAATAACACCTGCAAAAAAAACCATAGTAAATAAGCAAGCTCATAATTGCTCTTATTACCGGCCCTATGAAAATAATATATAATAGCCATTTTCTTAATTTGCTAAGGGCAATTAAGAAAATAAAAAATGGCCAAACGATATAAAATTGCTCTTCGACAGCCAATGACCATAAATGAGCGATTAATGAATTTCTTTCGTAACTATCTGTTGAATTAATAAAATTGTACGAATACGTAACAGCATAAATGAACTGATGATAAAAACTGGCAGCAAAAGGAATTTGTTTATAATCTATAAAATAACCTAAAACAAATAAAATAATTAGCAACAGATAATATATTGGAAAGATTCTTAAAAACCGTCTACCCATAAAATTTATCCAATACTTTTTAAAATTCATTTTAGATTTCATATTAACCAAAATTGGAGTAATAAGAAATCCCGATAACACAAAAAAAGCTTGCACTCCTAAATAGCCACATCCTAAAAGATGAATATGAAACAAAAAGACTACAAAAAATGCAATTGCTCTAAATGAATTTAAACTTTTAATCATACTCTATATTTTTCTTCCGGTTTTAAGTCCTTCAGAAATATAATCATCAAATCCTTTTTCTTTCATCGCACTAATTACTAAATTGTAGTTATATGCAACCCGGATAAAAGAAGGGGTTAACTCTTCATCCAAAATTAAATAAGATGCTTTATTGTTTCCATCTCTTGGCTGCCCAACAGAACCCGGGTTTAACCATACTTTACCACTATAAAATTTTTTATATGAAATCAAATGCGTATGACCCGAAATAAGAATGCTTTCTTTAAATTGATTACTTTCAAAGTACAAATCACTTACATCAAACAAATATTCATCAATATTATCTTTTAAACCTGCATGAATTAGTTTCATTCTATTATTAGCATGAACTACTTCTCTATGAGTTGGTAGTGATTTTAAAAAATCAATTGTTTCTTGCTTTGCATTTTTTAACTGCCATTGCAAAATATTAGTACATGTTTTTGATCTTTCAATTACACCTTGGTGATTAATTAAAGCATCATCATGATTCCCCAATACAGTTTGTATTTTTAAATCATTTAATTTTTCAACTACTTCATTAAAAAAACAATAATAACCAACTACATCGCCCAAGCAATATATGGTAGTTATATTTTTTGATTTTATATCATCTAAAACAGCTTCTAATGCCGGAAGATTTCCATGTATATCAGATATAATTGCTATCTTATTCATAAATAACTTTATCTGCTATATATCTTATAGCCTTACCATCTTTTTTATCTTGAATAGAATATGTTTTATCCTCTAAGTAATATTGAATACACAATAATGGGTCGTTATATCCGAATTTTGCTCTTAACGAACATGCACTCGATATTCTCGGGTTTATTTCTAACAAATAAACTTTTTCCTGTTGTTTTCTAAATTGAAAATTAGTCGGCCCTTGAGGATTAAATATTTTCACTAATTCCTTTACTGCCTTTTCAAGCTGGCTATCTTCTTTTATAGTAAAAACTTTTTCTGATGCTCCAGCTTTAGATAAGTACCTTCTCAATATTAAACTATCTACAAAACCTCCATTTCCGTCTCCAAATAAAGAAATTGTATACTCTTCATCATCTGTGCCTACGTATGGCTGAAAAAGAGTGCTCTCACTAACTTCATCAGCAAATATGGTAAAGTCCTCTTCATTTTTAATAATATGAAAACCTTTGGCGGCATAAGAGCTCTTAGGTTTAATAATAAAAGGAAGTCCAATTTTGTCAACAGCTGTTTTGTAATTTAATCCGGTATAGGTTGGGATTAAAAAACTGTAAGATTTACCTTTTAAAAATTCGTACATCTTCCATTTGTCTCTAGAAAGGTGTACCAGTTCCGTTTTATTCAGCACTATTTTTGCATTAAATAAATGATGATTATCTATAAAGTAGTATAAATCTTGCTCTATACCTGGAAAAATTATATCGATTTTAGAATCATCAATTATTTTTGATATAACTTTTTTATACTCAGGATCGCTTGTATATGGCACTTGTACAAATTTATCACAAACATATTTACCATAATTTTCTTCGAAAACATCTACTCCAACTATTTTACAATTTACATTAGCTAATTTTAAGCTTTCTATAATGCCATAACCAATAATTGCCCCCACCCCAGTAACTAATATATTGTAAGTCTTTTTCATTAAATCAGGTTATAGGCATTTGTAAAATAATACATCAAATCATGTTGTCTATTAATTTTTAATACCAACTCATTGCTTTGCTTGGGTATATAATAAGGCAAACCCTCTTTTTCCCCTACCACAATTAATTCTTTTGAACTATAATTTTTGTTTAAACTCGTTAACTGCCTAATTAGCTCGTCAAAAGAAAGTGTAAAAACATCTAAATGCGCATTAAATACTCCCGTCATTTTTTTTGATATAATTTCTTCTATTATACTTATAGCTAATTCAACAGGCATATAATTTCGATAACATACTTTATTGTTTGAAAAAATTGTAATTGGATTACCAGATTTAATTTCTTTTAGTAAATAATAAAGGCCTGCTTGTGATTTTCTTGACAGCCCTTTTGCATCAAACAACTGAGTAAATCTTAAAATCGAATAATTATCACTATTCATTTCTGTTTGTATATAATCTTCAGGAATTGCTTTCTTTAAATTATAACAATTTGAAAATCGATTTTCAAGTAAGGCAGAAATACTTGATATATGAATTAATTTTGCACCTGAATGGTTACAAAACGAAACTACATCTTCTATACACTGAAGGGTTTGTATATATGATAAATTTAATGGATTAATATTATTAATTACAATATCATACTTTTTACTGGTAACCTCGCTTAACAAATCTTTACCGGCGCTGTATTTTATTCCATTTTTATTTAACTGATTTGCATATGTAAAATCCAAGTGATTTTTTTCACTAAAATATTGATTCAAATAACTCCCTAAAAATCCGGTACCTCCAATTAGTAAAATGTTCATTAGTTAAATAAATCTATTAATTTAAAGTGTAGATTTATTATTTTGTAGCAACAAAGCCTACATATTTATATAAATGTCTTGCCAATGGCATTGAGTTATGCAGTACCTCATTGAAAAATTTTGCCGTTACCAAATTACTATCTTTGTCAAAATTTGGATTATTTACAACCAAAGTTTCACCTAAAAACCAGTGGTACTTAATATCAACTTTAGAAAACCCTGCCTCTAAAAGTGTTTCTGTTAACTCTTCTTCTCTAAATCCACCCTTGATATTCTTACCATACTCTGCGGTATTGTATATTTCCTTATTCACACCAAAGGTTTTTTCAATATCCTCATCTTTATGATTTACCTCTTCTACCTCGCGCTTTACTAAGGGCGAATAGTTTCCGTTTCTCTCTAACTTATTAACTGCTTCCCAAAAATAATAGTTAGGATCTAATTCATTTACAAAAATGCCCCCTTTTCTTAATGCTTTTGCAGCTGTTTCTATAGTTGGTTTTATATCATATAGATGATGAAGAAAGGAGTGAGCCGTGGCCATGTCATATTTTCCCTCTTGCACAGGATATGAGCCTGTATCATGATTAATTAACTCAATTTTAGCATGTCCCGATTTATCTACTCTATCAAGCATTACTTGTGTAACATCAACTCCTGTAATTTCATCCACAAATTCTTTCATTAGGTTAATCATAAAACCTGTGCCACATCCCAAATCCAACACTTTTTTAACCCCAACAGCGTCAATTTCTTTTTTAAGAAGAGCTTTTACTCTTTTTAGATTTTCTGGTCTGTATTGAGGCTCTAATTTTTCGTACTCATGAGACGATTTAGTATATAGCTCAATGTTAGCATTTATTACCTCTTTGTATTTTTCTATATTCATGTCTTTAATTATTTAATTATAAATTATTCCTGCCCACCTTTATAAAATCTTTTTTCTTCCGGCTGAAAAAATTCTTCTAAAGTCGAAGGTAATCTGGTATCAAAACCAATAATACGCCTTGCTTGACTATTTAATTGATTTGAAATTTCAGGTGGAATAAACCGCACCCAATCCATTCTTTGTTTCATATATGGCCTACACATATTTATGGTAAGTGCATGTCTAAATGTATTTGTATTGTTAACGCCAGCAGCGTGCCATAGCCGTGCGTTTAATACAACAATTGAACCTTTTTTACATGTTAATCTAATACTTTTCTTTTTAAATAACTCTTCGGAAGGAACCATATCTGTATTGTGAGATCCAGGCAAAACATAAGTAGCTCCATTTTCGAGTGTAAAATCATCTAAGGCCCAAATAACACCTAAATTAGTTGGATAATTGGGAATAAATCTTGGACAATCTATATGCATTCTACTACCATAATTATTCCCATTAGGAGGCAATGAAGATGACGTATAGGCATACATTATCCAAAAATCTCCCAATATAGAAGCAATTAATTGTTGCAATCTTGGGTCTTCAAATGTTTTGCCAAATACAATATCTTTACATAGTAAATCATGCATATGATACTTATCTAATATACTCCTCTCTGATTGGTCAAAAGGAATATACTCGCTAATTGCTTTTTCTAATCTTGCCCTTAAAAAATCGCAATGTTCCGTTTTAAAAAAATCAGGTACAACATTATATCCTAAAGTAGTCATGTTAAAAACATGATCATCAATAAATTCTTTAGGATACTTATTAAAATGTGAAAACTCCATTCAAATAAAAATTAAAAGTTAATTTTTTCATTTATAATATATAAAGGCCTGTTTTGTACTTCTTTTAAAATTCTTCCTATATACAAGGAAGCAAACCCTATCACCATAATTTGTATACCTCCTAAAAATGTGATTAATGAAACCGTAGAAGTATAACCTGCCTGATAATCGATAAAAAACACTTTAGAAGTCATTAAAAATATAGTCATTAAAAATCCAAGTACAGCAATTAAACTTCCTAATCCAACAATCAACCTCAAAGGGTAATCAGAAAAAGAAATAATTGAATCAATAGCCATTAATAATCGCTTCTTAAAGTTATACGACGACTTACCCACTTCTCTTTCTTTATGTATTATAGGTAAATATCCATGTTTAAAACCTATCCAAGTTTCTAATCCTGGTATATATCTCGATTTTTCGGTTAAAGAATTATATGTGTCAACAAATTTACGATTCATAATTCGTAAAGTAGTAACATTAAGAGGCATATTACTCTTTGTAAGAAAATTAAGTACAAAGGCAAATGATTTAGATGTGAAACGATTTACCATGCTCGTTTTTCTCTCTTCGGCTAAGCCATATACTATATCAAACTTACTTTCAATCATAAAATTTAATAGTTTTGGTATTTCGGATGGAGGTTCCTGCATATCAACATTCAACATACCAACATACTTGCCTGATGCATTTTTATATCCGCAGCTTAATGCAATATGTTGCCCAAAATTTCTACTTAAGTCGATTACCTTTATAAATTTCTTTTCTTTTGACAGCTTAACTAAATAATTCATAGAATCATTTGAACTGCCATCATTTACAAAAATTAACTCTACCTCATTTTCAATATTTTCTTTACCGATATACTTTTGAAATATTTTTTCATACTCTATAGAAAAAGCTTCAGCTAAAAAACCATCATTATATATTGGAACAATAAAAGAATAAAGCATTTGTAATTTTACAGGTAAATATCGTTCTTTTTTAAGAATTCTTATATAAAATTCAAAGGATTTCGAGTATTATAAATAATTATACTAAAAATACTTCTTAAACAACATATTTCATATAGTTTTTGGCATTGTTACCAGTATTAAAAATCAAATCAAGTATGGTAACTCCATGAGCAAACGGGCCATATACCTGTTTATATTCTTTATATCCACTATAATCCATCCACTCAATATCTATAGACTCTTCTTTAAACAAATTAGTTTGTAAATAATTTTTTGCTGCTGGGCCAGATATGTAACTATTAGCATTAAGCTTCTTACAAGCCTCTATTAATCTCATATTTCTATCGCCCTGCAAATTAAGTTCTCTTGAGTCAATAATTTGAGTTTTAATTTCAAGTATTTCACAAATAGCTTTTATAAATGAAATATTTATTTCCGAAATTAAATTACTTTGATTTTCATATAGACTAAATATGCTCTCTTTAAATTGATTAAAATGAGCAGCTCTCGAATAGCTCCCTTGCAATGAAGAGATGTGTTTTCTCTGCCAATTATTAGTAGAAATTTTAGATTCAAATATTTTCTGGCCTAGATTTTCCTGCCTTACAGGTATGGTTAACCACTGTAATCCGTTTTGAGTGCTAATTAAATTTCTGTTTCTCCAATCATTTTTTGTATACTGCACTTCATCATATATCACAAAAACATCTGACTTGGCTATTAAATCAAAATACCCTTTCCATGGTATATAGTTAGATTGAAGTATAGAAATTTTTCTTTTTTCCATTTTTTAATTCTTTGTTACAACAAAAAATTATCCTTTTTTCGATATATATACTCCATAAACTCCCAAAAATAAAACAAAAAAGATAATAGCAATTACTTTCAAAACTTGAATCCATTTTGTTTTACTATTAATTAGGTGATTAGCATTCATGCCCATTATTAAAAATGCAGGATAATAACAAAATAATCCCCTTTGCTCTTTTACTGTAAAATAAGCCACATACAACATAATTAAAAAAACAGACGGTATATATATATAATAATATGTTTTAAAATTATTTACATTAATAAATGCAAAAATTGATACTAAAATAATTAGGGATATAAAAAACACATTTAAAAAAGCATTTAAGTATAGGAATATAATGTTAAAGAAGCTAGTACTCTTATTAAAAACATCTTGAGTTGGTTGGTATAAAAAATTTATTGCTTCATCTTTTTTGGTTTTAATTTTAAATGCCATGTTTATATTATTTTCAAGTACATTTTTAGCTCTTTTTATCTGCATTTCAAATTTTTCAAACAGCTCCTTCCGTCTATCTGATTTTGGGGTTGCTTTTAATACAGATTCAATAGTCGTTCTGATACTTTGTAAGGAGTCTATAGTAAACCCATCTCCAAAAACGACAGAAGGAAATACTGTATTTGGAGGTCTCTCTAATTTAGCTTGTTTCAACATATCGTCAGAATAAAACCAAAGCCAATTTGACGTTTTACTATTATAAGATGTTGTATAAAAATCACCACCAAAATCAACAATATAATTTTTTATTTCAGGAGCACATTCTGAGAATTCTGATATTTTATCTGGTCTAATAGAATATTCCATAAATATGAACTCTTTTGTTTTTACGTAATTACGTAATGTCCATAAGCCAGTAAAAAAGATTATAATACCAATTAATAAGATTACTGGTTTATTTGATTTGATAAAAAAACTGACTCCTTGTTTGATGGAGGGAAATTTTGCAATCCTTATACAAAAAAGAGGTAAAAAAACAATCATAAAAGGCCGTAAAAAAAACAACCAAGTAAATAGCATACAAATTAAAAAAAAAACAAGATTAATTTTAAACTCTTTTTGTTGAAGCAAATAACAACTTACTATAATAAATAGAGAAATAGCTATAGTTTCAGATAAAATAATACTACTGTACTGGTTTAAATATGAACCAATTGATAAAAATAAAAATAAAAATAACGCTCCATTTATAATTTTATATCTGCACTTGTTTTTTAAATAAAAAAACAAATAGGTTACCGCAATTGACAATAGTAGTACTTGAAATATTATAAAAATTTTAATTGCCGAAGAAATAGAAAATAAAAATAAAAGAGGCGCCAATATAGATGCCATACCTGGCATTCTGTAAACATATTCAGTTACACCATCATTAAACCCCGACCGATACTCTCCATTATTAACCAAATTTAAAGATGTTTTCAAATAATCAACCCCATCTCCATGAAAGTCTTCTAATGTATATTTTGTTGTTAAGCTAAAATTAAATACTATAACTAAATAAAATATCTTTAGAATAAATATTAAAGAAAAAATAACTAATCTTTCCTTATTTATTTTTAGGCGATTTACTATTGAGTCAATAATTATCATTAATGATTTTTTTTAGAAAGAAAAAGAAATTTGCTTTCACTATCCGAAATAATAGTTACTAACGACGTATCAAAATTCAATAATTTTTTAGAACAAATTAAATAATCTATCTTATTGCTTTTAAAATATTCATTCACATTACATTCTTCTGTATATATAGGAAAAGCCTCTATCCATTTCTCCACTTTTTCAAAAGAATCTTTATTTTTAGAATTTTTATCGCTTAATAATGTATCCTTACAGGTTAAATTAGGTAAATTACAATTATCTGTTAAATAAGAAATAAAGCTCCCCATCTGTATAGTTACACAGCTTCTGGATTTTGGATCTAAATCATTTAAATCAGCTTTACATAATACAAAGCCACCTTTTAACTTTTCATTTGTATTAAGGTAAGTCCTTACTTGTTGTACCCAATTACCGCTAACATTATTTTGTAATAAATTTTTATTTTCTAAACTTACAGATAGTGTTTTAAGGCTATAGGACGAGTTAAAAACATATAAACAAAATATAATAAGTATACCCACAACAGAAAATTTAACGCTATTATTTTTAAAATAATCGATAGCTACTAAAATTGTTATAATTACTATAAAACCACAAGATGAATAAGAAAAATAAGGGAACTGATATGAATTATCTAATCTATTCAGTCCCTGAAAAAGAATTACTCCAATTATAACTTGTAGTATGATAAAATAAAATATATTCTTAAATTCATTTGTTTTTACTACATATTTACTAATTAAAAAAGCGCTTAAAATAAGCAATGAGCATTCAATAAATAAAGTTGTTATACTATGTAAAACCGCTTTCCATATACCTAAACTTTGAAATACAATGTCTTTAAAAGAGTGATTAATTACTAAATTAACAATCGGTGCAAATAATTTAAAAAGAAAAAAATTTAGCACACATGCTACTATTAACAATGTATTTAGTAAAATAAAATTCTTCCTGAAAATAACTTTTCGGTACACCAAAAATAAACTTAATAAAAAAGTACTCCCGAAGAGACATGGGATTATGATTACAGAAACAGTTCCTCCCAAAATAACAGTTAAATATAAATTAAACCATTTTTTCTCAATTATAAAATAAAATAAAGGTAACAAAATATAATAGTAGGTAATAAAATTAGGTCGCATCCAAAAATCAGTATACACCGGAAAACCAGAACCAAATATACTTATCATATACAGGGGCAATGTAGAAAGACATAGAAAAAGTAAGAAGGTTAAAAATCTATTACTTCTAATAAACCCTAAAACACCAAAAGAAATACTTGATATAAAAAATGGATAAGTAACGTACTTAAGAGCAATTATCGCCTTAATTGAAAAAGGCAAGGTAATTAATGAAGTTATCCACATTTCAAAATAATGATATGGTGTAACACCATGAAAAAGGGTGTTATATTGATTGTAGAAATGGTAAAAATTTTCCTGCTTAAATTCTCTAAATGAATAAGCAATTTTTGAGTAAAACCTCACATCATATTCAATTGAGGTTGGTAAGGTATAACAACCATATAAAATAAATACAACAGGAAAAATATACAGTATAGGAATCAACTCTTTATAATTTAATTTATCAAATTTAAATCGATTATTATTTTTAAAACATAAATAAGTAAGCACAATACTCGAAAGAAGATTTATAGTTTTAAACTCAGTTATTATACAAGAATATAGGCAAACAATAGTAAAAATCCCCAAAAACGAATTTAAAAAATATGTTTTTATAGTATTGTTTAGCTTAACATTATAAAGCATTAATCCGACTAATAAACTTATTACAAATAATAGCAAACCAATGCAAGAGAAAATTAGAAGTTGGATTATACTATAGCTTGAGCCAATCATAACAATTAGTTTTATTTGCGTGATATACTTTTGAGATATTAGAAAAGGTTGAATTGCCTTGATAATATAAATATTGGCATTTGCTCAATAAAAACATCTCTATAACACTTTCCTCATAAAGTGTATATTTCAATTCTTCAGTTGGGTCGTTATGTAATGCCCACTGATGCAAACCTTCACCATTTAGTTTAGGTTTTATTTTAGGAAATAAAACTATGTCAGATATTTTGTCTAAAAATAGAGCTTCCACCTCGGTTGAATCGGTTGATAGGTAAATTGAAGATCCTTTATGTTTTATTAATATATAATCGATAACTTTTTGCATATCAGTAGTAGGACGCTTATCTGTATTTCGAATATGAACTCCTATTACCTTATTCAAATTATTTTCATTTATAAATTGTTCGATTTTTTCGACTATAAAGGGCTTTAAACTCAAATATTTGGGTAGTTCGTCGTAATTCATATAAGGCAGAAAGTCTACATAATAAAGTATCTGCTCACTTATGTTATTTGGCAAATCGCTACCAGAATTTAATGAATTAAAATAATTTCCACCATTAATAGGCTGCCATCTTCTTCTCAGTTTTTTTAGCCAAGCAAATACAAATAATTTATTGGGTAATTTCCTCCAAAATTTAGGTTGTATATTAATATACAAATCATATACCCCTTTTGATTTATGTTGCTCAAATAATTTAGAACTATGGCTACAATTTGACCAATCGTCTATATTCTCTATCTCTTCACGTTGTATATAATTTAATTCAAAACATTTATTGAAAGCATTAATTCCCTTTTTATCAAACTGCCCATCGCTCCAATCAATTACCAATATTCTATTGTTTATTTCGCAATATTTAATAGCAGCAAAAACAGTAACCAATCTATTACCTAAACCAGCACAACCTTTTATTATTAAATATTTTGATTTTTGTAACACGTTAAATTTAAATATTACAGCTATGAGTTAAGTTCTACTTTTTTAAAAATTTAAACATAAAATCCTTTATAAATAATATACTTATAGAAGGGTATTGTATAGATAAAAGTATATATTTAAAAAAAACACTACTCTTTTTATTTGGAAGAATCTTTAGTAACAATAGAAACTTACAGATAGAATCTGTTTTTTTTGTTTTGTTAGACTGTATATAATCTTCTCTGTTAAATTTTCTCCTTTTATAAAAAAATAACACCAAATCATGCCCTATAAGGGCTTTCGGGTTTTTATGAGTTGCCGTTATTGAAGTGGGATGCTTACGATAATAATATAATTTATCCGAGATGTTAGCTACTTTAAATTTCTCTATCATTAATGAAAACCAATATACATCTTCAGATCCTATTCTATCAAAATACTCATTATATAATCCAATGCTATCAATCACTTCTTTTTTTATCAGTAGTGTTGAATAGTGACATGGGACTGAATAATTTTCAAAACAATTAACCATATCATTATTCGCTAATAAAAAATTTGAATCTGAAATAATAGATCCCTCAAAGTCAATCTTAATTATGTTTGTTCCAACACAAGATATCCCTTCATTTTTTTTTAAAAATTCAATTTGTTTGTTAAATCGATCATAAGAATTAATGTCATCAGCATCTAAGAAAGTATAATAACTCCCATTAGCTTTCTTTGCTAAAAAATTACATGTTTTTAAATATCCAAGGTTTTTAGAATTATGAAATTTCCTTATTCGAACATCGGTATATGAATCAATTATTGATTTAGTTGAATCCATTGATCCATCATCAGCTACTAATAGTTCAAAATTAGTATATGTTTGATTTAAAACACTATCAATGGCTACTCCAATATACTTTTCGCAATTGTATGCAGGCATTATTATTGAAACAAGAAGTTCTTGTTTACTCATTTGAAAGAACTGTAGAAATCATCTTTGTAGCAGAAAATAGTAAAATCATGAGGAAGATAAGAATGATCTAATCTATAATTATTACACATTTTTTCAGCATGATTAACAATCACTTTAGGGTCGAAAAAAAAAGTATCATTATCTTTTACTTTAGAATGGATAGAAGTCATAGATAATGCACAACCAATTTTTGAATGTTTAAATAAACCATCCATTAATTTAAAGGTCATTTGATAATTAGTTTCTTCATCAATTAATAAATTTAATGGGCCTATGCTAATTGAATAATCAAATTCTTGTCCCATTACTTCTTCCACCAAATCAACACGACTAAATCTGTTGGCAATTTCACTATATTTTTTAGAAGCTCCTTCCAACATCTTTTCATTAATGTCTATGCCATAGTAATCAGATTTAATATCATTTTGATTCAAAAAAGAATAAAATGCTCCCAATCCACAACCTACATCTAAAACACTTTTCCCTCTTAAATCACCAATATCCAACATTTTTTTGAACCTCTTTTCATGTGAAATACGAGATTGCCCAACAGCTGTATGTTCATCTGTAGATTGTTTAATTAGTTTATCAAAAAAATCATTATTTACTTGTTTAAACTTATCGTAGTTTTTCATGCCTTTATTTATTAATTTTCTCTTTTAAGTAATACTATTGCTTTTGGTCCACAATTAAATAGCGCATCTAATACAGAAAGATTTGACAAAAACTCCTGCCCATTAACTTGTGGATAAGTTACTGGGTTATAATCCGAGTATAGTAATTCTACCTTATTCTCTTTATATAAACTTTCATCATTATATTGTTTCGCCCCACTACCCGATAAATAAGAGTTTGCACCAAAATGCAAACAAATATTAAGATTGCGGTTATTTTTCACTCCAAAATTACCTTTATCAAATTGAGAAGCTACTTCTATTTTTGTATTTATTTCTAAATGTTTAAGTACCCATTTTATGATAGTAATATTTAATTCCGCGAGGTTAGAAAATTGGGTTTTAAGAATAGTCTCAAATTCAGGGAAATATTGATTAAAATAAGGGGATTTTATATAAGCATCTTTTATTTGATTAAGATGTTTAATATTCCATTTTGAGCTATAATCTAATTCAATTTCGTTATAATTTTGAAAGGCTCCTTCCGATTTCTTTACAGAAACACTTAGCAGAACTTTGCTCCCATTCTTACCCTTGATAAAATTTCTTGCCGCCGCACTCTCTTTAGGAAATTGAACATTATCTAATAGCACAAAAATATCTGACTTATATATTTTATAGAAGAATCCTAACCAGGGTATAAAATTGGGTTGATGTATAGCAACAATTTTTTTGTTATCAAGTTGTCCATTAATCATTACTTAATTTTTACTAACTACTTCTTTAAAAAATGATTCTATCTCGTCAGAGAAATTTTTCACGTTATGATGTTTAGTTGCTAAATCAATGCTATTCGCACTCATTATCTTAAACTCGGCTTCACTTAATAAAATAGCATTTCTTATAGCAAGTGCTACATTTTTATAATCATCTCCTTCGTACAAAAAACCATTTTTAGCTTCTTTTACAAACAAATTTGTTTGTCCAATATTTTTTGCAATAATTACATTGCCACAAGCCATGGCTTCGAGCATTGAAAGAGATGTAAAATTTTCAATAGGTTGTGTTGAAATAAATATTTTAGAAACACCAAAAATATTTTGCATGGATGAGCTAAAACTTAACGTAAAGTATTTATTCAAATCATATTTATTAATAAGCACTTCCATTTCTTTGCTTAACTCTCCCTTACCATAAACAAGAAATTTATAATTACTTATATCTTCAATAAAATTTTCTTTTAAATATTTAACTGCTTCTACCATAAGTAATGGGTTCTTTTCTACACATAATCTTGATGCATAAACAACATGATTCTGTTTATTTGGCAAAGGCACAAATTTGCGCAAATCAGTAAAACAATATTCCGAACTTTTAACTACGCATTTTTCTGTATCAATCAAATTAGATTTTTTCAACTCATCTGCAACTACTTTATACCAAGTATAAACTCCGGTTGGTTTTATATTTTCTAATAAAATCTTAATAGAATTCATATATCTGGTCATTAAAGTACCTGATTTATTGTATTCTTTTAGGTCATCAATCAATTCTGCAACTTCGTTATTAATAGATAGTTTCACTTGAATTAGTTGATGTATTTTTTTAAATTTAAAAATTAAATTAAAATTATGATGCGTATACGTATTAACTATATGAAGTAAATTAATTCTATTAATAAACAATTGAAATATAAAATTCAATAAATTAAGAATAGTAAATTGATAGGTTTTTAAAACAATAACATTTACATCATTTTTTATAATATCCGCATTTTTTAAATTTTGCAACGAATCTTTATCAGTTATGAGATATAATTTATTTTTAGAATGGTTTGAAGGTGAATTAAAATATTCATAAAAATTACAGAACTGGCGCTCAGCACCACCACTACCACTAAGGTCCGGTACAGCGACTAAAAAAAGAGCGACATTCATCTTATTTTATTCGATTTTAACAAGCATTTTCCGCGCTTGCCCATAAGCTCGCTCGGTAGAACAAACTTGTTTTTCTTCTCTCTTAAAATTGCTGATAATAGTTTTCGACCAAATTTCTTCGGTCGATAAATCTTCATTTGTCATCCACCACATTGGATGAATAAGTAAATGCATTTTTGTATATTTTGATTCGCCAAACATATCCCAAGGTGTGCCCTCTTTCCATACTTTATTTGAATCCGATATATAAGTTATCCCAACCAAATCCTGTTTATCATATGTATTAATGAATTTCTTGATCTTAATTTCGTTATTAATTATTTTTAAACTTGGTTGATGGAATGAAACTACATTTATCTTTTTCTCAAACATATTTTCAAGAATAAATGCCTCTTCTTCAATTAAACTATTCAATCCTTTATTCTTTGCATAAAACCCTTCATCATAATGAATGCCTATTTCATGCCCTAAATCAATTATTTTTTGAACAAAAGTGTGGTTTGTTCTACTAAACAAATTATAGATGGGAGACCTAAGCATTATAAAGTAAGTTGCTTTTACTCCAAGTTTAGCTTCTATAGAAGCCATTTCATAAGCAGCGTCTAAATCGGCATCTATATCATGCCTCAAAACACAAAATTTTTCAAGTGTATAAGATTTTGCTTCATTAAAACTAATAAAGTTATATCTGGCATTAATTGCCGTTTCTAATAAATTTGTGTACCCTTTGTATGTAAATTCTTTAATCGTTTGCATGTATAATCTCCATTATTCCGTCTTCAAATTTAATAGCGGGTTCTATCAATAAATCTTTCATACGATTTATATTACTAAATAAGTTTTTAGGTTTAACATTTTCGTCGCATGCAAATACAGGAGTTTTATCAATTTTGTTTCCAATAATGGTGCAAATCTCTTTTAGGCTCATTAATTGATTACCTCCAATGTTTATTTTATGATTTTCCTTTAATTCTAAACATTTTTCTATCCCCATCACAGCATCCTTTACATGAATTGGATTTATCATAATACCCTCAGTACCCTGTAATTGAATGGGAGCACCATTTTTAATGCTTTCAACTAAACGAGGGATTAGCATAGATTTTTTTTGCCTTTTACCGTATACAAAAAATAATCTGGAAATAATAATATTGAAAAATTGAGAATAGTTTTCTACTAAAACTTCAGAACACAGTTTTGTGCTTAAATAAAAACCTAATTCTCCATGAGGTGCAACATGATCTTCCTCATCAAATCCTTTTTCACTGGTTCCATATATACCGCCCGATGAAGCGTAAATAAAATTAGAGCCGCCTGCGTTTCTACAATACTCAAGTAATTTTAATGTGCTGCTAACATTTACATCGAAAATATTTTGTGCTTTATTTGGAAAATCCCTAAAAAATTCTGATTGCGCTAAATGTGCAACAACATCTACTTTTTCTGGAAGCAATTTTTCAAAATCCTTTTGGGTAAAATCAGCATATATATGATGAAAATTAGGGTTTTCTATTAACGGTTTAGTTCTTGAAATTCCATATACATTAAAATTACCATTTTCAGATAACATCTTTGACAACTCAAACCCAATAAGCCCATTGCAACCAGAAATTACTATTGTTTTCATCTAATTAATGTTACTATAATACTGAAGTGGGATTTTATTTTCAAATAAAGGGTGCTCAATTTTAGGCATTGAGTTATTATATGATTCAGGATTTAATGGGTGATACAAATTCATTAAATCAACTTTTTTATTATACCATATTTTATCATATATTTTTTCAAACATGTATACAGCAGATTTAGGTGAATGATATTTTGCAACATACTTAGTACCTGCCACTCCAAGTTCTCTTCTTAAATCTGGATTTTTAACCAAAAGTCTAAGTTCATTTACAATACTTTCAGGCGTTGAAGATAATATCGGGCACTCATTTAAGTATGAGTATCTGCGATAAGGCCTTACATAACTTTCATTTTCCAAATTAGATATTACAGGCAGACCTAAAGCCATACCTTCAATGCCACTTAAAGCATACCCTATAATTAACTGCTCTACCAATATATCAGTTTTTTTTGATAAAACTATCTTTACCTCCTCATTCATCATTTTCTCCAATAACAATAGTTCCACCTTTAATCCTTCTTTTTTCAATCTATCTACTGCATCAATAACAAATTCTGTTCCTTTGAGTGCCCTATGGTTAGGGCTATGCGCTATATAAACAGTTTCATTTATTCCATCTGCATCCGAATAGGTTGTTTTTGGAATCCATTGTTCTATATCAATACAAAGGCAGGAGAATGGCACAACTCCCCAATTAGGTTTACATTCTGGTACAACTGTCAAAACCAACATTTCAGAATACTTTGTCCAATAATCAACTTCAGATTTAATTTGAGCTTCATTTAAACCTGCTTCCGGATAATGGGTCCAAAGCCCAAATAGATACGAATATATAGTAATACGCGAATACTGAATATAATCGTATCCATAAGGAATCATAATTACTTTTTTCTCGAATTTTTTCAACCAATAACCTTCATTAAAATACAAATTAGGGGATGATGTATAAAGACCTCTAAATGACAAATGAAAAATATCGTAATTTTTTATTGCGTAATCAAAAAAAAGATAGTTAACAAGTTCTTTCCTTAAAAATGCAGGGAATGCTTTATAATTTTTTTCAACTACTTCATTTATATACAAATCAAAATCTTCTCTTTTATGTATCCTCCAAAAGCCAACCATTACGGTATCACTTTTATAACCTGCCTGTTTTAAAGCATTACTCCAATATTTATTATTTATTAAAGGAACAGTACCAAAAAATAAACGAGGTTTTAAAGAGGTTTTTAATTTATACCTATTTTTCCTATGCAGGAAATTTAGATAAAATGTAAATATTATGCGATATAATTTTATTTTCATTTATTCCACTATTATTTTAACTTTTTCCTGCAACTCATTATCCACGCCTATTTTTCAAAAATTTAAATTGGCAGATGTAATTAATGGATTGTTTAATTGGGATAATTTTTCCTGCAACTCATTAATTAATTTATCTACTGTAACTTTATCTTTTGCCTTAACTAAAAAATATACTGGACGTTCCATGTCATTTTTAAAATTGGCATTTAACTTAGTTCCAACAGGCAACAATATTTCACTAACAACAACATTTGGATGTTTTTTTATTTCATCCATACCTCTAACTTCTTTTAAAATACCAGTTGGCGTTTCCAAAAAAAACCAACCTAACTGAAATGTTTCACCATTCTTTTTTAATAAAGGAGGTTCTCCCGTTAAAACTCTTACATATTCTAATGGATAATCATAACCAGTAGAAAGAAACCCAATTGGAAAAAAATTAAGCCCTCCGCCAGGCCTACCACCCACTTCAAGCAAATAAATTCTTTTAGTTGTTATAATAATTTCAAAATGAACACAGCCCGTTTCAATGCCTAATGCTACACACGCATCTTGAATAAGGGCATCGATTTTACCCTTTTGTTCATTTCCTATAGGCCCAGGAAAATATAACTGTTGTACCACCGTTGCACTAAATGAATAATTTTTTTTATCTGAGATTGATATAATATGGCTTTTGCCTTTATAAAGAATGGCTTCTACCGTATGTTCTGTCCCAGAAATAAATTCCTCAACAATTACATCATCGTGCAAGTAAAATTGTTGGCTATTTAGAACATGTTCTGTAATTTCATTTTTACTATTTACTTTAAAAACCCCACGAGATGCGCCACCAGCAAATGAAGGTTTTACAATTGCAGGAAAATTATCCCAATTAAACAATCCATTAATTACATCTGCCAATTTAAATTTTTGAAAAATAGGCGTGGATAAATTCGCTTTTAACCAACTTTCTTTCATTGCCCTTTTACTTGTCACATTTAAAGCTGCTTCTTCGCTTAATCCAGGAAGTTTTCTTTCAATTGATAGTTTTGATGCCGTTTCAATTCCAAAGTCATTTATTGGCATAACAGCACATAATTCGTGATTTTTCACAGCATCAATAACTTCTTTAGGTTTCATAATATCAGCTACAATAACTAAATCAGCTATTTCATAAGCTTTTTCACACGGTTTCCTATCAATTATAATGACTTTATAACCATGCATCTTCAGTCTTTCTACCGAAGGCATTGCCATTGTATTACCACCTAAAAAAGCAACGTATTTATTCATATAAAATCAATAAATTTTCACTTCTTATTTGCCCATCCTGTAAAATCAGGATATAAATACATTAAAAATTCATACATAGGATAATCATGCCTTAACATTACTCGTTTTGTTATTTTTTTACAAATTGTGAATATTTTTTCAGGCTCGTAATAAAAAGCATAATCAATCTTAAAATCTACATAAGAGGACATAAAATCTATAGCAACTCCTTTGTTGCTCATTTCATAACTAGTTCTTAAAATTTTTTCGGTAAAATCGTAATTATTTTGATGTTGTAATTTAAGGTTAAAACAACTTGTTGATAAAATAAAATCAAATCTATCTAGTAATTTATCTTCTGTTATATCACACACTAAAAAATCAACTCCAGGAAGCCTTTTTTTTGCTTCATTAATTAAAATAGGATTTATGTCAATTCCTTTATACCTAAAATTACCTTTACCCAGTTTTTTTTCTAGAAAAAAATAAAAATCTCCAAAACCGCATCCAAGATCTAAAATATAGTCATTGGCTTTTATTCCTATATCAAATAAATTTTGAAACCTTTCTTGCCTTCTCTCTTCTTTTCCAGAAGCTAAAGCATCAATACTAACTCCATGCTTCTTCAATCGTTCGTTATATCTATTATTAATATTATCTATATCTTCTTGATTCATAAAATAGTATTTATTTTGTTAATAATTGTTTCTACTTCATTATCAGTTAAAGCGGGATAAATAGGAATGGATAAGGTATGATTAAACGCATTTACAGAATTTGGAAAATCTTTATCATTTAAATTCAAGTAACGATGTAACATTGAATCAACACCTCTTCTCACAGCAATATTCTCTTTACCAAATACACCTACTACTTCATTAATATCTCTGTCTGTTATTAAAGGAAACCTATAAAAAATAGTTTTTTTAGCTATCTTATTTATTTTAGTTAAAGTAGTCTGATTTAGGTTATTTAAATACTTTTCAGCAATCAAGTTTCTTCTATTAAGAAAATTACAATATCTATTCAATTGAGAAAGCCCGAGTGAAGCTTGTACATCAGTTATCACAGGAGTGGCAGCTTTGTTAATAAAACTTTTTTTATACTTTTCAAATAGTGCCTCGTCATTTAAAACCAACATACCGCCCTCACCCGTGGTTAAGCACTTTGTGGCGTGAAACGAGAAAAAACTCATTGTACCTTTATGCCCAAATACTCTTCCATCAGGTAAGTTTCCAATTGAATGACAACAATCTTCAACTATTGGCACACCAAGTTTATTAAATTCATCAACATCTGCCCAAATGCCATATATATGCACTATTATAATGGCTTTTGTTTTTGAATTTATATGTTTCATCACATTTTCTGGAGTAACTACCCAATGGTCACAAATATCACATATAATTGGAATAGCGCCTACGTTTACAACAGCCTCCAATACATTATTACAAACATATGTTGGTATAATTACCTCATCGCCACTTTTTATTCCCAATAGTTTTAAACCAATAACAAGAGCATAAGTACCACTTGAAGTTGCTATAGCATTTTGATATTGAAATTGCTTAGCAAATTCATTTTCAAATTTTTTTACATATTTACCTTTAACAAGATTTAATGAGTCAAGCACGTCATTAACTGCTTTTTTATCTTCGAAATTTATGTCTGGTTTAGAATGATTTATCATCCTACTAAATTTTCATTATTTAAAAACAACCTACACCACCATTCAAAATTCATAAAAGACCAAATAAGTAATCTATGATTAACTCTATGGTTTATGTGTTCGTTAACAATTTTCTCAATAAATTTTGGGTTTATAAATTCGGCAGATGTTGTTTTTTTATTTAGAAGCAATTCTTTAACATAGTCAGCATTTTCGCCTCTATACCAGCTTTCGTCCGGAGCTGAAAAACCTTGCTTTTTTCTATTTATAATAGATTCAGGTATAAAATCCAGCATGGCCTTACGTAACACATTTTTACCATCATCAAATTCTTGATATTTATTTCTTTTTGAGTTGATGTTTTCATCAATCTTTTTCATTTGCTGCAGATTACCTAACTTGTGTTTTACAGGTATTTTTTGAGCAAAGTTAACTAATTCATTATCTAAAAACGGAAAACGCTCTTCAAGCCCATTTGCCATAGCCAGTTTATCGCCAACTAAAAGCAACCCCGGTAAAAAAGTTTTTATTTCAAAATATAAACTGTTATTAATGTGTTGCTCGGGCGTATCGTATTTTAATTTTTTATTGAAAGTAAAAACACGTTCAAAAACATCACGGGGTTGGTTTATATTTACTTGAGAATAAACCGAGTTAGTAAATAAATTTTGTTTGTCTTCATCAGAAACTAAACGTTGCCAAAAGCCATAATAATTATCAAAAAACGATTTCTGATCGAGCGATTGGAAAACTCTATAGTATCTCCACGGGTAACCTCCATATAATTCATCTCCTCCTGTGCCCTGTAAGCAAACCTTTACAAACTTAGATGCTAAACGACTAATGTAATAATTAGGATAACTCATTCCAACACGTAAATCCTCCAAGTGCCACACTACACGAGGCAAAGACCAAGCTAAATCTCCAGCATTTATAACCTGCTCATAATGTTCGGTTTTAAAATAATTTGCCATTAACTCGGCATCTCTTCGCTCATCGTAGTTTGCTTCAACCCCAGTAACAGATGACATATCAAAACCCGCAGTAAAAGTTGTCATTCGTTTTACATGCTGGGATGCAATAGCAGTTAATGAACCTGAATCCATTCCCCCCGATAGATAGCTACCAACCGGAACGTCAGCAACCATTTGTTTGGCAACAGCATTTTTTAATAATCTCTCCGTCTCATTTTTAGCATCTTCAAAAGTCATTGATTCATCTGTTGCAGAAAAATCATAATTCCACCACGAATTGTGTTTTAAAGTTTTTACATTACTCGAATCTACTTTTACTGTATTGGCAGGAGGTAACATAATTACTCCTTTGAACAATGTTTGAAAATCGAATAAGTTTTGGAAAGTAAAATATTCATTTAGAGCATCCATATTTAACTCAACCTTAAAATCAGGATGAGCCATAAATGCTTTAATTTCAGAGGCAAATAAAATTGTTTTGCCGTTAATCCAATAGTAAAGTGGTTTAACTCCAAATCTATCTCTGCTTAAATAAAGTGTTTTAGTAGGTTTATGCCAAGCAGCAATAGCAAACATGCCATCAAATTTTTCAAAAAATGAAACGCCGTAAGCTGCCAGTCCTTCTGATATAATTTCTGTATCAGTGGTAGAAATAAATGTATGCCCTTTTGATTTTAATTGCGATTTAAGTTCTAAATAATTATAGATGCATCCATTAAATACCACTACCCACTCTCCATTCTTAGATTCCATAGGTTGGCTGCCCTTATCAGAAGTATCTAATATAGCAAGCCTTCTATGCCCTAGGGCAATATTTTCTTCAACATAAAAGCCTTCTCCATCTGGTCCACGATGAGCAATTTTGGTAGTCATTGCCTTTATGGTACTTAGCGAAGTCGGGCTTCCACTAATATTAAATATGCCTGCTATACCACACATTTACTTGATAGATTTTAATGCGTAAACAACATATTCGTAATCTTCTTTTGTCATTTTATTAAACAAAGGAATAGACATAGAATAGTTATTACAATCTTTTGCCCCCGGAAAATCATCTGCTTTTATATCATATTTTTCAGCATAAAAACCCAACATATGAGGAGCATGTGTACCTGGTCTTGTTGAAATGCCCATTTGTTGTAGTTTTTCCATAATCTCATTTCTTTTTAAAGGAGATTTTTTTTCATCAATATATACTACGTACGATTGCCAACCATGTTTATAATTTTCTTTAACTTCAGGTATTTTAATCCAAACTATATCTTTTAATTGTTCATTATAAAATTTAGCCCATTGCTCTCGTTCATCAATAAAAATATCTAATTTTTTTAATTGAACTATACCAACTGCAGCCTGCAAATCCGTCATACGATAATTATATCCAAGCATGTTAAATTCAGGAAGGATATATGGTTTTGGACCATGATGCCGCTGTTCCTCTGAAACAGAAGCTCCATGATTTCTTAAATTAGAAATTAGTTCAGCTAATTTATCATCATTCGTTGTAATCATTCCACCCTCACCGGTTGTAACCGATTTACGCGGATGGAAAGAAAAACAACCCAAAGTCCCCAAACTCCCAGCAGGTTTACCCTTATACCCAGCCCCTGCTGCACAAGCACCATCTTCTATTAAAGGAATGTTTCCGGCAACTGCCTTAACGGCATCTATATCGGCACATAAACCAAATAAATGAACCGGTATAATTGCTTTTGTTTTCGAGGTAATTTTCTTTTTTAAATCAGCTACATCTATATTAAAAGTAGTTCTATCAACATCAACAAATACTACTTTAGCGTTACAATACAATACAACATTCGCAGTCGAAATCCACGTGAAGGCTGGCACAATTACCTCATCACCTTCTTTAATTCCCAAAGCAACTAATGCTAAATGAAGTGCCGTTGTTGCACTGGTAACAGCCATAGCATGTTTTACACCATGTCGTTTAGCAAAAATTTCTTCAAACTCTCTCACTTTCGGACCAGCTGTTAACCAGCCACTCATAATTGGTTCTTTAGCTGCTAACCACTCTTCTTCGCCAGTATGTGGTAACGATATAGGAATATTTCTTTTTACTACTTCCATTTGTGATTTATTTAATTATTTTTATCTCTCCAGTCGATTAATTTTAATAAGCCTTCTTGTAGAGAATATTTATATCTAAAGCCCAATTCTTTTTCAGCTTTAATAGCAGAACCAATACGGTTTTGTACTAAAGCTCGTGCATCATCAGCACTATAAGGTTTATAAGTAACTTTTAAATTTGATTTTTTCAGTGATAAAATTAAATCGCACAATTCTTTTATAGATGTTTGCACTTCAGTGCCTACATTATAAAAACCATGGTCAATATTTGATTTTAAAGCCTGAACATTGCAGTGCGCCACATCTTCAACATAGATAAAATCGTAAGCCTGACTACCATCTCCATTAATAACAGGGGCTTCGTTAGCATCAATTTTATTGAGCATAATAGGAACAACACCCGTATATGCAGCTGTTTGATCTTGATGTGGACCATATACATTCATATATCGCAGGCCGATTACTTTTAAACCATATCTATCATTAAAAGCAGTTGCCATAGCCTCTCCGGCTATTTTAGTTGCTCCATAAAAATTTTTGTTGTTAAATGGGTGAGACTCAGTCATAGGTAATTGCACAGCATCTCCGTAAACAGAAGCAGAAGATGACCAAATAAGTTTCTTAATATTATTTTTCACACAAGCTTCAAAAACATTGAAAGTACCGGCTATGTTAACATCAAAAGCGGTACGAGGAAAATCTTTGCAATGCAACAACCACATAGCTGCCAAACAAACAACATAATCCATGCCTTCCATAGCCTTATTAAGAATATCAATTTCGCGTATGTCTCCTCCTATAGGAAAAAGCTTACAACGTTTATCTTTTAAAGACTCTGACAGATAATCTTTCTTACCTCTGGCAAAATTATCGTATACAATTACCTCAGCAACATCTTCTTTTAATAATTCAGCTACAACAAAGCTGCCTATAAAACCGGCACCACCAATAACAAGTACTTTTGAGTTTTTTAATTCCATATTTTTATAATTTATTAATTTTCCAATTTGTTTTAGGACGTATGTATCCATGTATAGTAGCCCAGGGGTACTCCATGTTTTTAACCTTAGATTCCTTACTTACAGTAAACGTATAAAAGCTTTCAATAAAATCTATTGAACTACCTGTATGAAAATACGCAATAGAAAGCCCTAAAGAATAATTACCGGGCATTAAATTTTCTTCGAAGGCTACTGTTGTTGAATAACGGCCTTTTTCAAAACTTTGGGGTTTATACTTTTCATCTTCAACAGCCATTAACACTCTTTCACCATATTGATTGACTATGCATAATATTAAAGAACAATCAACAATAGGTTTGAAAACTTCCATTTCAAATTGAACAGAAAACGGTTCCAAAAAATCTAACACATCTGATTTATTTTGTTCAGCATTTAAAACAAATGCCTTTTTAAACTTAGCTTCTCCTGTGTTATATAAGCTTAAGTCTGAAGGGATCTCATCTTTTTCGCCAGTTTGTATAATCTCGTTTGATGACAAATATGTCCCTATAATAGTATCTGTATCTCCGATACTTTTTAACTGACCTTTTTCTAAAAACATGCATTTATTGCAAAGCATTCTTATAGACGCCATGTTATGACTAACAAATAAAACAGTTCTGCCTTGTCCGCTAACATCTTTCATTTTGCCCATACATTTTTTCTGAAATTCGGCATCGCCAACAGCCAACACTTCATCAACAATTAAAATTTCGGGTTCTAAATGGGCGGCTACAGCAAACCCGAGTCGTACCATCATGCCCGAAGAATATCGTTTTACGGGAGTATCAATATATTTTGCTACACCGCTAAATTCTATAATCTCATCAAGCTTATTTTTAATTTCAGCTTTCGACATACCTAAAATAGCTCCATTTAAAAAAACATTTTCACGTCCAGTAAGGTCAGGGTGGAAACCAGTACCTACTTCTAACAAAGCAGCAATTCTTCCTTTAACATTCACCTCTCCGGTGGTAGGTGTAGTAACTTGAGATAATATTTTTAACAGCGTTGATTTTCCTGCTCCATTTTTCCCAATAATGCCAAGTACTTCACCTTGTTTTATTTCAAAATTAATGTCTTTTAATGACCAAACATAGTCACTTCCACCTAACTTACTTCTATCATTTGTATCTCCAATCTTTAAATACGGGTCTTCTTTACCCCTTACTTTGTGCCACCACCGGTTTACATCATGAGATATAGTACCTGTACCCAATTGTCCAAGTCGGTATTGCTTTGAAATATTTTCTGCTTTTAGCACAATGTTGCTCATGTTTTATCGAAGGATTTAAACCGTATCCATAAAGGATTTTTCAACTCTATGAAAAATAACCAAGCTGATAAAAAACAATAAAATAGTAAACACTAAACTATAAGCTAAATAAAACCAGTTAAACTCTCCTACACCTAAAAAAGCATATTTAAAGGTTTCTATAATACTGGTAACGGGGTTAGCAGCTATAATCCATTTATATTTTTGTGGAACAATTGATAAGGGATAAACAATAGGTGATGCATACATCATTAACTGTACACCAAATGTTACCAAAAATTTAAGGTCGCGGTATTTAGTTGTCATAGAAGATATAAGAATACCGAAACTTAAACCCATAAAACCCATTAGCACTATTAGCAATGGAATAATAAGTATATATAAATTAGGGTGAATTTTATCGCTTTGCATTAAATAATATATCCATACAGAAAAAAACAATAAAAACTGGACGCCCAATTTAATTAAATTGGAAACTACCACGGATAATGGAACAATCATTCGAGGAAAATATACTTTACCAAATATGGAAGCATTAGCTGTAAACGTATCAGAAGTTTTTGTTAAAGTATCCGAAAAATAATTCCACAAAGTAAGTCCACTCAAATAAAAAAGTATTTGAGGTAAACCATCCGTGGATATATTAGCCAAGTTGCCAAAAATAACTGCA
>JABDDQ010000007.1 GCA_013287545.1 Bacteroidota bacterium
TTATAAGATGCTAATTGGAGATAAAAATGACGGATTCATTTTTACCCTCTTAAATTCATTAAATAAAAAGGCACTTACAAGCTAAACTATAATATTCCTAAATTTCGAAGTAATTAATTTGTATTGCATGGAAAAAGTAACCTTAAGCCGTAAAGAGCTTTATGATTTAGTATGGTCTCAGTCGATGACGAGTCTGATGAAAAAATATCAGGTACCATATTCTGATTTTAAAAGAATCTGCGAGCAAATGAATATACCGATACCAAAGACTGGTCACTGGATGAAAATCATGCACGGGAAACCAGTTGAAGTTGAAGCTCTTCCAGCCGAATATAATGGAGAGAACGAAATTACATTTGTTCATAAAGCAGAAGAGGAAGGAGCCGTTCCATCTCTATCTATTAAAGCCATTAAACAACGAGAAATTGAAAGTAACTTAAAAGCGTTAGTAATTCAATCGGAGCTTAAAACTCCAGACAGGCTGATTGCAGAAAGTCAGAATGCAGTTAAAAAATACGAGAAAGATTATGAAAGGGTACGCAAAAATCAGGACTGGGAACATTTAACAAGACCGTCAAACATACTTGACATACATGTTTCAAAAGAACAATATGACAGAGCCATACGGTTCATGGATGCTTTTATAAAATTATTACGTACAAGAGGGCATGATATGATATGCGATAACGGAACGTACATGATTGTATATGGGGAAAGAATGAAAATAAGTCTAGTTGAAAGGATGAAAAGAGAAATGGTTGTGAACGAAAAAACAAACTGGAAAGAGGCAAAGAATTCCTATTCTGGTGTCTTACTTATACGGTATAAAGAGTGTGCATATCGGACTATTGATTGGGCAGAGAGGAAACAACCAATTGAAATGTTACTGCCAAAAATAATGGCTAATATTGAATTGAAAGCTCAAGAGATAAAAAAAGAAAGAATAGAGCTTGAAGAAAGATGGGCAGAACAAGCTAAAAAAAGAAAGGTTGAAGAAGAATATCAGTCTAGAGTTGCAAAAGAGTTAGATGATTTCAAAAAGCTAATAGCAGAAGCTGAACGATGGTATCAGGTAAAAAAGATTCGCAGTTACATTGACGATGTAGAGGCTAAATCAAAAAATAACCAAAGTGATTATGAAGAAACCAAAAAATGGATTGTCTGGGCACGAAAGAAAGCAGAATGGTATGAACCAAAAAGTAAGATGGTAGACGATTTATTGAGTAAAGAAGATATAACACTAGTGTATAAAAGAGTTTCATTAGTTTAGTATTTAAAAATTGAAAAGATAAGTTTAACTACCAATAATTGAGAAACAAAGTAAAATTATTCTTGATTGGGTTACACTAAACGTATTGATGACCTACGATTGACTAGGCATGTAAGAAAAATCAAGTTTTTGTACTTTTTTATAAGATAGAAAGGGGGTATGTTTGTTTTAACAAATTTTATCAATCCCATGCGATTAAGAAGTTTGATTTTGGGAAATACACTAAGATGGAAAAAGCACAAGATGCCTTGGAAGATAGGTTTACGAATACTAAATTAAACACGGACTAGTTCTAAATATTACAAAATAATATAAATTAAAAATAAAGGTTATGGCAAAGCTTATTGAAGTAGAAGAACGGGACATTAATTATATTTTTGGGAAACCAAAACCATACAGTCTTGATGTCTACCAAAGAGATTACCGCTGGAGCGATGATAAAGAGTACAAAATTGTTTCACAATTATTATTAGATATTGAATTAAGATTTGAAAATAATTTAAAAACCAATAAAAGAAATCAATCCTCAGAATTATCCAAAATACTTAAAGACGTAGAAGATAATTTCAACCCCTATTTTTTAAACACTATAATGCTTAACGAGCAAGGTGGGAATATATACATTGTTGATGGGCAGCAAAGATTAACAACTATTTTATTAATACTAATTAAACTATATCACATTGGAGTTGGAAAGGGAAATTCCGTACTTAATGTAGAAAAATTCATTGGGGAAAAGATTTATGAAGAAGATATGGCGAGTGTTAAGCACTTTAAAATTTCTAATTCTGACAGAAACACTATAATCAGAAAAATATTTGAACTTACCACCATTACTGATGCAGATATAAACAATATTACTCAACTTAATTTGAGAGATAATTACGTAATTATTTCAAAACATTTTGATGCTTATTTTTTTGATAAGAATAATGTTTTTATTGCTGAAAAGTACAACTACTATGTTTATAATCTCTTACAAAAGGTACTTATTATCGAGCAAGTGATAAAGCATAAAGAAGATGTAGCAATGATTTTTGAGACAGCTAATGATAGAGGAAAAGAATTAGAGCCACATGAAGTATTGAAAGGTATGCTTCTAGGCGTATTGGACATACATGAAAAAGAAGAGTGCAATACTATTTGGAACGAAGGATTAAAAACATTTTTTAGTATTGACAATAATTACAAAAATGTTGATGACTTTTTTAGAACTTATTTAAGAGCAAAGTATGCTGATACCGCCTTCCAGTATCAACAATTTGCTAATAAATATCATAGAAGTTTATTGTCAAATGAAAAAATAATAAAAGACTTGGATAGAGGAAATCCTTCAAAAATAGAAAAGTTCATTAAGAACGATTTTGTATATTTCTATAAGCTCTATTTGGAAATCTCAGCTCACGCTAAAGAAGGGACAAACCTTTATATAGCTTCAAATCATGCAAATGAACAAGGCCAACAATTTCTCTTAATTATATCTGCATTAATTTTGAATGACCCTGAACGTGATGCTAAAATTAATTTGATAGCTAAAAAATTTGACCAATTTTTCACTATATCCTGTCTGATTAATGCTGGTGATAATAATGACCGTCAGAAATTATACCATGATTTGAATAAAGCTATTCGTAATAAACCACTTTCTGAAATTAGTGAAGCTTTTGATAGCATTACTGTTCCTTATTTTAGCGAACACAGATTTCCAATTACAAATTTTAATGATATTTTCTTATATAAGTATTTTGAAAAAACAAAAATTGATGGTCGCTTCTCAAAATATGTTCTTTCAAGGGTTGATAGATATTTGGCCGATTTATTAAACGAACAATCTTTTGCCAAACAAGAGAGTTTACACTTTATTACTCATAGCGGTAACCGTCCTGCGCATGGCTTTCATATTGAGCATATGTTTTCTAATAACGAAAAAATAATGGAGCAGTTTAAGGATTCTCATGGCAAATTTGACGAGAAGCTCTTTATTGATGAAAGAAATAGGTTAGGTGCTGTCATTTTAATGAAAGGTAATGAGAATATCCGTACAAGTAATTGGGTCTATGAAAAGAAATTTGATTCTTATCAGAACAGTGGTTTTATATGGAATAGAATTTTAACTAACTCCATTAATCCAGCATCTTTAAACAACTGCTCTGACGAAATTAAATCCCATTTTAAAAGCTATGAACCTGACGCCGAAGGCTTATTAACAAAAGATGCAATTAATGAACGTCAGGAGCTTCTTTTCAAAATAATATCAAAAATTTATTCTAATTAAGTTTTTTAAAAAATAGCAATATAAAAAAGGCACGGACTTGTTTTGTAAGTTATCATCATGATAATGACCAAAAGTAATTAGAAAATAGAATTGACCATTCAGGGTAAGTAAGAGGTTAGATATAAAACAGAAAAGTTGAGTCCTAAACCAAACAAGATTATTTACCAAATTATAAAATTATGGAAGGGCTGTATCACTTAAACTTAGTCTTAAATTCATTAAGGCCTTTTCTCAATAAAGGAACAATAACAGAAGTCCGAGCTAAACAAATAAAAAATATTTTGGATTCTATTCCATTTTTTAGTGCTCCAATATTTGAAATTCCCTTTCCAGAAATTCACCGTGTTACAATTAATAAAAGAATTTTCGAGGGAAAAAATGAGAGAATTAATAAAATTAATTTTTTAAAATACCCCCCTGCAGAAAACATAAATAGAATTGGTAGGGCAAATTTCAACCAGCAAAGCGCTTTTTATGGTGCGTTTGACCATATGACAATATTAGACGAATTAAAACCACAAGTTGGCGACCTAATAACAATTTCAACTTGGGTTTCTGAAAAGGCGACAAAACTGTCTGTAAGTCCCATTTTTAAAATAACAAGTAAAGATAATCTCACTCACAACGCTCTTTCTTTAGAGTTTAAAATTGGTTACACAAACAATATTAATAAAATGGAGAAGAATATTGCTGAGCAAATAGATGCTTTAATTCAATTTATGGCAGAAAGTTTCGCAAAGGATGTAGACCCTGAAAATCACTATGACTATTATTTAAGTGCTTATTTTGCAAATAGGATTCTATATGAATTTGAAAATGGCACAATCGAATCAATAGTCTATCCAAGTGTTCAGAAAAACTTAGGATTTTCAAACATTATTATTAAACCAAAGATATTTGACTCCAAATACAAACTTAAAATTGTTGAGGAAAGTATTGTAGAAAGCACTCCTAAAGAAAATGGAGGTTATTCCTTAAAAGGAACAGGGTGGTCAAGAACATTTGATTTAACGACAGGTGCAATCATTTGGAAATAGAATTAACGTTAAACTATTATTGATATGAGCCAATTATTAATCAAACTATTTAATGAATCCGTAAATAGTTTTTTTGCAATAGATATTAAAAACATTGAAGATGATGTAGCAGAACGGAATCTGTGTGCTAGACTAGCAATTCACTTGACCCCAAAATTATTTGAATACAACATCAAAGGTTACTTCGCAGACCCAGAGTACAATCGAAAGCAAGGAGGTGATGTAAAGACTATTTTAGACGAGGAGGAGAGCGTAATACGTATTCAATGTGATTTAATTGTTCATAGTAGAGGTGTATTTAAAGGAAAAGACAATCTGATTGCTATAGAAATGAAGAAATCAACAAGGCAAGAAGCAGAAAAAATATCGGACAGAAAAAGGTTAAGAGCGATGACTAAAGACAGCTATGATGGCATTTGGTCAGCAGATGGTGGAACAAATCCAGAGCATGTTTGCGGTTATGTTGTCGGAGTTTATATGATATTAAATATTAAAGAAAGAATATGTATTTTAGAATACTATCAACATGGAAAGCAGGTAAATGAGCGCACACAAGTATTTTAATAACCATAGCATTGGAACGTTTCACCCACCGAAAACTGCGCAAATGAGTCTTTTTGATTGATTTTATAATTACATTTATGTAGTTATGAAGTGTCTATTTTGCAAACAAAACAGTGAATATTCTATAAGTGTTGAGCATATAATTCCAGAAAGTTTAGGAAACAAAGACCATATTTTATCTAAAGGTATAGTGTGCGATGGCTGTAACCAATACTTTGCAGTTAAAGTTGAAAAACCATTGCTAGAGCAACAATATTTTAAAAATGTAAGACATAGGGCTGGAATTGAAAGTAAAAAAGGAAGAATTCCATTTGAAAAAGTGATAATACTTGGTAAAGAAATCGCAAGTGCAGAGCTTACTTTTGGCAAAAATAATAGCCTATTATTTAATAGTGATGATGAAGAGAAGTTAATGAAAGCATTCTCTGGAAAAAAGGGCTCTATGATTATTCCAATAGTAAGTGAACCAGAAAAAGATAATAAGGCATTATCAAGATTTCTTGCAAAAGCTGCGGTTGAAGTTCTTTTATATAAGTTTATTTACATGGAAGGATGGTTAGAGGAAGTTATGAATCACCCTCAATTAGAAGATTTGAAAAAATATGCTCGTTATGGAGCTGGAGTAAATTTTTGGCCTTATCATCAAAGACGGATATATACTGAAGAAACCAGGTTTAATGACCCTAAAATTAGAATAGAAAATTATGAAGTGTTACATGAATTTACTATCTTGATAACAAGAGAAAGCGAATACTATTTTGTTTTGGCAATAATGGGAATTGAATATACTTTAAATATTGCTGGGCCAGAGTTGGAAGGTTACCATAAATGGTTAGAAGAAAATCCAGGCAAATCACCACTAGATGACCCGAATGAACAAAAAATCATACAATGATGCAATATGATTGTAGAAACCTATTTCAATAAGTTATTTAAGTGCAATTTTCTCAGTTTTCTTATCATATTTGTAATGCACTATCTGTTCGTTTAATATCAGTTCAATTGCGCTTTCAATTTCTTCAAATGGAACTACAAACCATTCCCTTGGTGTAATTCTATGCCCTCTTAAAATTTCAATATCTATATCTAGACATGCCTCCGCAAAGAACCTATGAAGTAATTGCTCTAATTTGTCCGCATTTCGGTTATAGCAAGCGTAGCTTGAAACTTTAATTACATCTGCATACAAATACGTAGCTTCATTTTTTGAATTTTTAATTCGCTCATCAATTGGCGTAGTTGTGAAGCCAATTTTGAATAAATTTTCAATTGCAGAAATTTGAGGGTGGCTAGATTTAGACTTTAATACATAAATCCACCCCGCCTGAATATCTTCTTCCTTTACCATTCCTGCATTCACGTAAAGTTCATTGTTAATTCCTTCCTGCGTATTTGTAATCAACTTGCCGCTTTTTTGAATCTGTTTTCCAAGCGAACGATAAAGCATATTGCTGTAAGTTCTGTTTTCAAAAATGGTAAATGTTCGTCCTTCAACACGTTCACGATTTCCTGATTTTTGCTCCCAAACTGATTTTTCTAGCTTTGCCTCTTTAAGATATAGCATCACCCCGTCAAGCAAATAGAAGTTGCCAACGTGCAAGTTTTTTTCAATATTATGAAATGGTTTGATTTGCCTTTTTCCTTCTTTAATTTCTTGATGCACTTTTTGAAACATTATTTCATAAGATTTAAACTCATCTTCTTTCAACGGTTTCCTTTGTGCAATAAAATCTGCTTTTTCTCTTTCATCATCACTTGGAATATGTTTGTATTTGAAAATTGATAAATCGCTGTCTTTTTCTAACAAGCCAAACTCATCATCATTCAAAATATCATCAATAGAAGTTTTAGGAATTTTTACTTCGCCTAAAAGGTTGTATTTATCGTATTGTTTTAATTGAATTTTTTGTTGCTCGTTTTCTCTAATGTTTTTCAAACGAGCAAAAAGTCCATATTCTGACATACTTGATGTATTCGGCTCTCTATTGTTTTTGTCAACGAATGTATTTATTTCTTCAAACGAATCTACTAACCTTTGGTCTGCGGTTTTTATGTTTGAAGCTTTTATAGTTGAATCCAACAAGCCAAACTCATCATCGTTGAAAATATCGTCTAATGATATTTTTTTCTTATTGCTGCCCATTTAATGTTCTTTGTCTTTTTAATTCACGTAAAAATATTACAGCCTCTGCCATTCGTTTTTCTTTCGGGTCATGGGATTGAATACTTGGGGCCTCCCCAGTTCGACCAATCCATTCTTTTATTTTGGGCCATAATATTACGGCTTCTTCTTCCTGCATTTCAATTTTTATTGACTGAATATGCTCATCAATCAGTTTCAACACTTGCGTTGTTACTGATTTCGATAAAATCTCAAATGCCTTTTGAAAGGGATTTACTTGGTCAATCAAATCAATGTGAATGTCGTCTATATTCACAAAGCTGTTTGCCATTCGTACAAATTTTTTACCCCCTTGTTCTTCAATTACACTGTTTTTAATGACTGAGTCTACAACCACATGCTGACGCACTGCTTCAACATCATCTTCGCTTAAATCAGGATAGACTTCACGAATGATTTTAGGAATTAAAATTGTGTTGATTACTTCAGGCTCAACATTCCCAGGCATAGCTTTAAGCATTTTGTCGTCTTGCAAAATTCTTGCTTTCAAATCGTTCAAGTCGCTTTCAATAATGTCTTTGGCACGTTGAGATGTGGGCAATTTAAACCCTCTAATTCTTATCGTGTTTTCGTCATCATTTTTCTCGTCCTCTTCATTGTCCTCTTCTTTCAATTTGAATTTAAAATTTGGAGCAAGGACTTGTTCCATCAATAATGATGCAGTAATGGCTTTCAGCATATTGTTTACTGCAATTTTCACATCGTCTGTTTCGGCTTCAGGTTGTGCTATCAAGTTGGTGAACTGTGCATGTGTTTTGTTGTTGCTATCTCTTGTTGCCCGCCCAATGATTTGAATAATTTCAGTTAATGAACCCCTGTAACCTATAGTCAACGCATGTTCGCAGTAAGGCCAATCAAACCCCTCTTTTGCCATGCCCAAGGCAATAATTATATCAATGGTATCTGGAGAGTTTGAATCTCTTAAATAAGCAGAAATTTTATCTCGTTCTTTTTGATTGTCATTTACCAAATCAGCAACTTTCAAAATTTTGTTGGAGCGTTTACTTTTTATATACAACACACCAGTCTTTTCGTCTTGCGATTCTAAATCACCTAAAGCGTCTATAATATGCCCTACTTCTTCATATTTTTCTCTTGACGATTCCGCTGAATTTACATTGGGTATGTGAATAATGGTCTTTTTGTTCTCATCTAAAATTTCTTCCAAAGCAGATATTTCTTTGTCCAGTTGTTTTTTGAAATAACGACCTGTATAAAAATGATAACCAATCCCCAATGATTTCAAAAATTCGTAACCATTCAACTGTTCGTAATAGTTGTAGGTAACTTTTGTAAACTTCGCTTCATCTTCAGGCAGCAGAACTGGAACATTGTCGCCTCTGAAATATGAACCTGTCATGGCAACAACATGAGTATTTGATTTAGCCATCATATTTTTCATCACCTCTCCTAAACGATTATCTCCATCGGCGGAAACGTGATGAAATTCATCAATGGCAATTAAGGTGTCGGTTAATTTCTTTTCGTCTAAACCATCAAAAGCAAAACGCAAAGTAGCATGTGTACAAATTAAAATTTGTTCTTTACTTTCTAAAAATTCAAGAAAGGTTTTTACTTTGCTAGTGTCTGTTCCTGCTGTACACAAATTGTATTTAGGATTTACATACCAGTCGGCAAAAAAACCTTGTTCTGTTAATTTGGTAGAACTAAACGAAGCTCCAATTGATTTTTCAGGAACGGCAACAATGGCTTTTTTAATGCCCTGATTTTTGAGTTTGTCCAAAGCAATAAACATCAACGCTCTTGATTTTCCAGAAGCAGGAGGTGCTTTAATCAAAAGGTATTGTGCAGTCCGTGCATTAAATGCTCTTTCTTGCATTTCACGCATTCCCAAGGTATTCGTCTTTTTACTTTTACCAGTTTGGCCGTATTCTACTTTTACTAAATCGGGCATATTTTATTTCTTAGTTTTTGCTGGTGTCTTTTTAGATTTTTTTTGTTTTTCAAACAAGGTTCCACTTTTAGTCATTTCTTCATACATTTTAAAAAGATACTCTAAACGCTCGGTGTCTGAAGTAAATGGTTGCAATCGGTAACATTGCTCTACGGCACGGTCAAGTTCTTCGTGGACTTGTTTTAAACCTTTTGGCATTTTATCGGGGTCGTAAAGTTGTGCCATTGTTTTTTCAGGGTGTTTGGCTCGTTCATCTAAAATGGCAAACACATACAAGTTTAAATTTTCTTTTTGTTTGAGTGTGATGTCAGGGAATGGAAAAGTATTGTAACACAACTTTGCTGAATATCTATAATCTGTTTTTAATTTGCCGCCAACAGCATTTAACCAAACCATGTGCATTTTGGAATGGATAATTCCGAAAAGCCAAGGCTGAGACGAACCTACAACCATTGTAGAATCACTTGCCTTGTAATCTGAACTGAAATACCCCATAGGAATGTATTCCCTTTCTTCTGATGAATGCCTGGGAATGACAATAAAATCAGTATTAGGAGGCTGAGTAATTTGAGCAAACAAATGCGGATTTTTTGCTAATTGCGGTCTTGAGGATTTTATTCGCTCCTTGTAAACTAAATCTACTCGTTGTTTTGTATTAGGTAATTTTTCTAATTCTTGATTAGATATGTTTTCCAACCAAAGACAAAATCGTTTTTTTCCGTTCAAAAATTCGTGTGCAGAAATTAACTCTTTTATCCATTTTGCTGCATTAGGCTCATTCAGTAAAAATTGATTTTTTTCTTCTTCTGTAAAAAGCAAATGCCCTCCGTCTGCAGGCATGTTTCCAAAATTCATTTCTGGCAATTTAGATAATGGTTTATTTAAACTATCAATGTAAATGTTGTTGTTATCTAAAAGGTAACCATTTATGTTTTTTGCATCTTTCCGAAAGTTTCCAATGAACAAATATTTTGCTTTTGAGCTTTTATTTCTCAAACCCAAAATAATAACTGTAACACCAGCATTGCCTTTGGCATTGTTTGTCCATTTAAATGATTGATATGCAAAACCAATTTCAATATTTTCATTTAAAATTCGTGGCCATGTTAATGAAACTAAGAGACCTTGACAAACAGAGTTTGTAGAAACAAAAGCTAATTGTGCATTTCGTCCATCAATGTATTTGGCTCCTTTGCAAAACCAAATAGAAACGTAGTCCAAACTTTTGTAGTCATTACGAAAAACAGATTTCATATCGTCTTTTTGCTCTTCGTCTTGGTTCCTACTTCCTAAATAAGGCGGATTGCCTATAATGTAAACTTCGTCATCAATTCCAATCGGACAAATCCTTTCCCAATCTAAGCGGGCAGCATTTCCTTGAACAATTTTACCCGCTTGCTTTAATGGTAGAATCGGCTTTGAACGTCCATAATCAAATAGAATTTCTTCAAACACTTTGTTCATTTGGTGTTCTGCTAACCAAAGTGATAATATCGCCATTTCATGAGCAAAATCGTCCAACTCTATTCCATAAAATTGTGATAGTTGTATGGAAGTAAACTCCATAGCAGGGGTTGGACTAAGGTCAATAATGCGTTGCAGGATTTTTATTTCTAACAAACGAATTTCTTTGTAAGTAATAATCAAAAAATTTCCGCTACCGCAAGCAGGGTCAAAGAATTTTATTTTTGCAATGCGGTTTATCAATTTTCGTAATTGCGGAATGGTTTTGCAGTTTTCAAATTCTTCGTATAATACATCTAAAAACAAAGGTTTGATGAGTTTCTGAATGTTGGGTACACTGGTGTAGTGCATTCCTAAATCGCTTCGGTATTCAGGTATTACCACTGCCTGAATCATAGAACCGAAAATGTCAGGATTAATATCTCTCCAATTCAGTTCGCCCAACTCAATCAATATTTTTCGGGCTTTTGCTCTAAAAACAGGCGAAGCAATTGCATCACGAAACAGACCACCGTTCACATAAGGAAATTGTGCAAAATGTGCTGGAAAACCTTTTGCACTTTCTGTATTCAAACGTTTAAAAAGTCTGTCAAGAAATTCGTGTGTATCACTTCCGCTCTCGTTGGTATGCTGATATAAGGTGTTCGTAAAAATGCTGTCACCTTCAAAAATTTCGGTATCTTCTGCAAAAAAACAGAATAATATTCGGGACAGGAAAATATTCAGACTATGAATACTATCTTTTGAGTTGTAGATGCCGTGATTTTTGGTTACTAACTCATCATATAATATTGCCATTTTATAGGCAGCATTTCTGTCGGCTTCATTGTCATTAGTGGAATGGTATACTTCGCTCCCCGCAAGCGGTAAAAAGAAAGCGTAATGATTAGGCAAATCATGAATAGAAATATCTAAATTTTTGCCTAATTTAAGGTCTTTAGCTACTAAGCCTTTATAGTCAGTAAGAATTACAAAACGAGGAGAATGTTTTAAAATATGTTCATCTTTTGCAACGCTTTCAATAGCACTCAATAGTTTATCGGATTTTTCTTCTCTAAAAAATACTTTCTTTTTGTATAGTATTTCTCCTTCAACTTTTGAAAGATTGAAGTCTCCGCTCTTCAATCGTGTAATAGAGGCTTTAGAAATGCCGTAAGCTAATAACAAATCATACAGAAAATCTTTCTTAGAGAAATTCTCAAATATTTTTTTTATATTGTTTTCTATTTCGAGGCTGTTCATTTCAGAAATTTACTTTATAATGTTCCATTGCCTTTCTCTCTGCTTGGTCAAAGTCGAATAGGTTTTTATTGCTCACTAATGTAAGAGATATTTTGTTTACTTTTACTAAGAACAGTTTAGGTTATTTTAATTATAAAATGGAAAGCAAATCTAAAGTGGAGAAAAATTTAACTCTGCTGTATTTCGCCAGTATGTACTTAAAATAACAAATGATTATCTACCTTATCAGAGACTTGTATTGCTGTGTATGTTACCTATCAAGTGTTTCTGTTCTCATAACTAATCTGACAACAAAACAAAATTTTCAATTTATCAGTAATTCAAACCAAAACTAAGTAGCAACATTTTTTGCCTATTTGTTTGAAATTGCACAAATGTATTACTTCTTTTTCTTCTTCTTTTCAACTTTTGGAACATTAACGTCAGCAAAGAACTCCTCCAGCGTAACACCGAGCACTTTACAGACTTTGACAAGTGTTTTCATACTAAAGTTTTCTCCCGATTCTAAACGCCAATATGCCGAGCGACTCATAGAAAGCTCAAAGGCCATGTGTTCATAGGATTTATAGCCTTTCTCTAAGCGTAATACTTTTAATCTCTTTGCTACATCCAGTAATTCAGGGAGTTTATCCGACTTTTTCATACTTACAAAAGTCCCTAAATGCCCTATAAATGTAAACCCTCATATATAGTGTACTATATATTAGAACTTTTGCTATTTTTGTATAAACAATAAAACAAAACAGTATGAAAAAAACAATCACATTGGTATCTTTGCTTTTTGCTTTGGTACTAAAAGCTCAATTACCAACAAAAACCATTGTGGCAATTTTTGACAGCGCAACAGACTATCAGGAAAAGGTCTATTTTACCATTGAGAAAGACAAAAAGAAAATTGCATTTTCAGCGAGAGGAGAAAGCAACGCAAATGGTAATGCCCATTATATTGGTGAGTTTTGGAACCCAGATGCAATAAAAAAATACTCAATTAACGGGCTTCCAGTTTCAAATCATTCTAATACCAATAATGTAGGAAAGAAATATGAGATAAAATACACGAGCCAAGAGTTACCTTCTGACGATGGCGTTTCTATTCTAAATACAATTGTGGAACTAAAACACGCTACGAATGTTACTGCATCGGCTCCAGAAAAATTGACAATTCCTAAGGATAATTTTACGGCTGCCTCAAGCAGAATTTATGAAAAAAAGCGAGTGTTTATTCCTGGGCAAGGAACAACGGATAAGATGGAAATCAAACTTGTAGCTATTGCAGAAGGGCAAGAGTTATTTAGCATTAATCCGCAAGACAAAAAATGGAATGAAATGAAAATTCAAAATGGCAATGAGTTATGTAAAGGGGCAACATGCGTAAGAGTAGTGATAAACAAAGAAGGTTTTATTACCTTATACCGATTACCTAATACAACTGACGGGAAAATAACTGGTAAAATTGTAGGCGATAAATTAATTCCGTGTAAAAAACCAGAAGATTTAGCCAAGTACAAACCAGAGGATTTTGAAAAGTATTGGGAATTCAAATTTACGGGTGATAAGCAAAAGGCTGCCCTTATGATTGTGGCTTATGATTGGTTCCGCTAAATAAATTATCACAGTTCATATTAAAGTCCTGCAATTTTGTGGGGCTTTTTTTTTGCTATTTATTTTTACTATGAATTCAGAAAAGATATACTCCATAACACCTGACCGTAAATTTATTTCCCTGAAAGATGGTAAGGTTAGATTAATTGGGTCAAATAATGAGCTTGGGAAGCGATATACGAAAGACGGCACATGTCTCTTAATCAAATGTGTTGAATTTGATTTTTATCAGAATGGCAGTAAAGACCGATTCTTTTTTGAAGATGACGAACTTGTTTACTATTTTATTTCGATTGACAGAGGCGGATGGTTGAATGATTTACTCATGGATGCTATCAACCTGGAGTTTTTTACACAGGATAATTTCATTACGACCATTTTAGAAGGATTTGTGCTTCACGAGATGGGCTTTACTGCTGACGGGCAGTAATATAATTACTGGCAAGTACACCATTAAAGAGATGGGTTTTTAATTTGAACCGAAACGTACTTTTTCATTTTTTTCTGCTATTTATAAATAAAGCTTATGAAAAAAATACCCATCGACATTTTAAAAACCCATCTTGACCAGCATGGTAACATATTCTTATTGGATAAAGATGAACGCCTTACCTTGGCTTGCACTATTAAACATGGCTCTACAATTGATGTAGAAAATCTAAAATCAAAACCAGTAACCAGAGTAACCATTTTTACTGCCAACGGTTTGGAGGATGAGTTTTTCTTTAACCAATATGGCCTGCTGTTATTTCATCATTTACAATCCCAGCACATTACACCCAATCTGAGCAAGGTTTATCTACATTACTTCTTAGATGTAGAAAACCTATGCCCAGAATCCTTTTTTCTTTATGTTTTAAATCAATATTTCAAAGAACTGGGATTCACGTTTCCTGTGCCATCCAAAATTTAAAATAAGGCTGTTTAAATGCGTTATTTCAAATCTTATAGGTTCGTGTATCAGAAAAAAAGAATTGCGTTTAATTGCCACAGAAATAAGCCGATAAATTACCACTGTTTAGAGGGCTAATTAATCGGCCTATTTTAGGAGCCTTATTAGCGCACTTATTTTACGCTTAGAGGCCTTAATTAGTAAGCACCTTGTCCAGATAGGCACGAATTTTATTTCCTAAAAAATAGGGAGAGATTGATGAACCTTAACGTTAACATCCAATGACCTTATACTGCACGGTGCGCAATACCTGCTTTAGCAAAAAACAAAACACAACATTCAAAAAACACGCAAAAGGGAGAGAAGGGTAACGTTATAAAACAAAATCTCGCCTATTTACTTTAAAAAAACTATGGATACAAAAGATACAGGACAACGAAGCTTCGTTCAATATTTATTGCCAGATAATCGACTTTATGTTGATTTTCAAACCCTTATTTTAATTACTGGCACTAGTAACAAAACCGAATTGTTTAGGCTGCTAGAAAAGCTCGGAAATAACTTCCCATTTACTATGTATAGGAACCGCAAATTATTTTTATCGGAAATGGCCATAAAATTTTGGCAAATCTATAAAGAGCATGTGCGTTAATAAATGTCAATCCAGTCATCATCTTCTTTTTCATCATCTGGCTTTTCAAGTCGTTTAATTTCCTGCCTTATTTGATGCTCAATATTCTTTCCGTCCTCCAGGAATTCCCTTCTAAATGCAGGTGGGAATAGATATTTATTTACTACTGTTTCAAAGAACATCCAGTAAATAATCACAAACCTTATAAAAGGAAAACTCAAGCCATATTTATTTATGCCT
Organism: Bacteroidota bacterium; assembly: GCA_013287545.1. GTDB lineage: Bacteria > Bacteroidota > Bacteroidia > B-17B0 > Aurantibacillaceae > PALSA-968. The sequence goes on from JABDDQ010000007.1 coordinate 15,315, forward strand.
ATTGCAATGGCATAAAAGGAATGGATTATCCGTGCGCCATTCTGCGTAAATAGCATCGTGTTTACAAAGACAAAGCAGGGCAACAATATTTTAAGCCAGGTCAATTTATTCATGGATATACCAGCCAATATTGATTAGCCATTTTAATTATAGGTTGGATTCGCAAAAAAAAAGAAATTCTTTTTTTTAGAAAGTTGAACCTATAAGATAAACAGTTCATCATGGCAAAAAAAGCAATAGTAATATTTGATAACGGAGGCAAGACCTGCGATAGGTACACAGGAGTTATCACAAAAACAGGGGATGTGGTTGGCTTTAATGAAAGGCCGTTCCACCCTGCCTATGGCTTTGGGCAATACTGTTGGAATATCTGCGATAGAATGAATATAACGTACGGGCACGGCTGGCGCAATCACTTTTCTGAAAAGAAAATTCTGAAAACGGAATTGGCAAATTACCTGAATGAAGCAAAGAATAATCCTGAATGGCTTGGCAAAGAGGTTGAATTAACAAGCCTTTCAGCAGATGCACAACAGTATGTAAATCAGATATTAAGCGAATAAAAGAGCTGATATAATATCAAATACGGCACTTATAACAACTAATATATTAAATATGAAAACAGTAACCTGTAAAAGCGGAACCAAAGGCTGGCAAAATAAATTGCAAAATATATATTCTACGTATGAAGAGTTTTTGTGCTACTGCGAGACCTATAATATTCATCAACGCCTGGGATTTAAGTCAGCCGAAAATTGTTGGAAACAGAACCCACTAGTGCGAGGCTCTGTGATACCAAGCGATTTAGAAGTAGTAAGATGAATTCTTTTTTTTCTTACACCCAACCTATAATATAAACAAGCTCCATGATAGAACCCGATTTGTATTTAGAGTTGAGTTGCGGAATTAAGATTCCTGTTATTCAGGTTATAGATTCCGAAGGTTGCGAACTCAATATAGCTCCAGTTGCAACACTTAAACTATTACAGAATAGTAGGGGTAATATTTATGTTGAAGAAGCGAAAGAAATTGATGAAAACATTTTCTTTTATGCAGACAAATTTGAGCGAAGTGAACTGATGCTAATGGAAATAACGACAGCAACAGATATTGAAGTCCACTTTGCCTAAATTCTTTTTTTTTCACTTCTCAACCTATAATAATAAACAAAGCATGAATCCGAAAATCAAAAAGTTAATTCCAGAGCATATTCAAAAAGCATTCACCGAGCAAGGTGATACCAGCGAAAAATGTATGGCTGATGTGAAAATAATTTGCAAGCTCTTTAATCCAGTTGGAGCGGGTACTTGGTGGCTTTACGAAAACATAGAAGAAGATATATACATGGCGTTTTGTCTGTTAGATTCACCTCAATATGCAGAAATTGGCACTATTTCACTCGAAGAAATGGTAGCAGTCAGATTTCCAATGGGCTTATCAATAGAAAGAGATTTATATTTTGAACCAGGTGAAAAGACCTTGCAACAAGTGTGGGATGAAATAAAAGGTAAAAACTAAAACAACAATTATGCGTCAAAATAAATTAGTCATTTTTATCATAAGCCTTGCGCTATGTAATTGCCAGCCCAAAGAAGTAAAGCAAAAGCAAGTTATAATAAAAGCAGCCCCTAACATGGAAATAGAAAAACCGTGTGCCAACCCTACATTAATATATGGTTCCAGCTTTGGCAACTTCTTCCAAGCTCTTTACAGAACAAACCAGTTTGAAACAATGCAGGCTTTCACATCGAATAAAACAAAAGCAAAATTCGGGAACCAGCTATTACCCTATTATCAAAACGAGTTTAAATTTGATTATTCACTTGGTAAACTAACCAATTTAAGCTACAGAGGCGACACCGTTTTGCTCACGTATGCAAAGGCTTACATATATGGCACGAGGCGGAAGGTTGTTATTCCTTGCCATGTAGAAAATGATTCGGTTAAAATTATTCTTAACAACCTTAGAAATCCGTTCGAGTAAAATTCTTTTTTTTCTAGAGTTCAACCTATAATAATAAATAAAGTATTATGAAAAAGAAAGATTATGCCAGAGAGGTTGGAATGACAGCATCAATAATGGCTGATTTCATCAGTGAACAACTCTATACCAAAATGAAAAGTAAGGATATGGCTTATATCGCAACCCATGAACAGATTGCAAGCTGGGCAATTGAATTTGTAGATAAGCATCTTAAAACAAATTGGGAGGAAGTACTGGATGGAGGCTTAGAACCTCTGTCGATTGAATGCAAGAATAGAAGCATTATTTGCTGGGACGATTGTGTAATCGACTATGCCTTTTTTAAGCTGGAGCAACTATGAGTAAGCAGCAAAGTAAACTAAGTAAATTACTTAAAGGTATTGTTTTGTATGCCACGTTCAATATTGTATTTGATAAAATTGACGGGGCGGATGGATTGCATAAGCTTCAAAAAAATGTAGCTTTATTTTTAGACTTTTTGCCAACCGACCTTGCCAGCATTATTGCAACGCTTATTGAACTGGCGTTTGATATTGGGTTACTCTATTGCTTTATCAGTGGAATGTATCGGATATGCACCTTTAATAAAATCATTCTAGAGTACGAAGGCCATAAGTAAAAATTCTTTTTTTTCTGAAAGCCAACCTATAATTAAAAATGAGTTATGGATTTCAAAATAAAAAATGAAGAAGAGATAAAATACCCAGGCATTAACAATCAACTTTGGTTAATGCTTGTGAGGGTAAATGGTTCTTACGGCGTAGAGACTAATACTCGCTATGAATCATTAGGTAGAAAAATTGCGCCAACAGAAAAAGTTGCAAGGCGTATGTTTGAGGATGTTAGTAATAAATTAAATGAGTTAGGAGACTTACATACGGCAACTGATTTATTAGACAGAGCATTTGCTATGCCAACTATTAATGAGATGATGTTTATTATTATAGCCAGCTATTCAAATATAAAATTTCCTGACTTGTGTAGAATGAAGAAACAATTTTCATATAAGACCTTTCCGCCACATGAAGATATGATTTTCGAGAACAATGAGTTTGGTTCTCGCATTCAAGTGATTTTTCCGAACAGAGAAAATTCTATTGGCGCTTGGATTAGTGCCCCTGAAGCACTTAAATACGAATTTCAATTCAATGATAAATACTTGAAGTAGTTTTTCTTTTTTTTTCAAAGGCCAACCTATAATATAAAAGAAAGCCCATGAAAAAAATAGTGTACTACATCCGTTGCTCTACAATGGAGCAGAACCCAAACCTACAAATTAAAGATTTGGATAGTATTTGCGATGTGCCACATGATATTTATAAAGAGAATGAATCTGCTTGGGCAGATAATGTAATACGGCCAGAGTTTAATAAGATACTCGCTCTAATTAAGAAAAGAAAAATCACAGACTTATATGTGTGGGATTTAGATAGAGCTTATCGCAACAGGAAGCGATTGCAAGAATTTTTTGTTCTGTGCAAAACGTACAACTGCAAAATTCACAGCTACCGACAAAAGTGGCTTGAAAGTATAAACAGCATCCCAGCTCCCTTTGATGAAATTGTACAAGATATGCTGATAAACATTTTTGGATGGATTGCAGAGGAGGAAAGTAGTAAGCGGAGCGAGCGCATAAAATTGGCCATCAAAAAAAGTGATAAGGGTACTTTCAGCTACAAAGGAAACAAGTGGGGCAAAAAATCTTTGCCACAACAGACCGTTAACCAAATTCTTGAACTTCATAAGCAAGGGAAGAGCATCCGACAAATTGCAAGCGAGGTTACTTTCTTTGACAAGAACCGAAATGAGAAGAAAGTTAGTAAATCTGCTGTCCACAAATTAGTATCACAAATGAGCCCTTGAAAGCACCCTTTTTTTTGATACCACCTTCGTTTTTTGCTATGTCCATTTCTGCTATGAGATATGGACAAACAAATCCTCTCCTTTGTCAAGAACAAAAACAGTTTTATTGTTCTTTGACATCTCGCACAGGATTTGCATCAATGAGGCTGATAATTATTTTGTTTAAGCTTAAAAGAAAATACGTGTGAAAAACAGAATAGAAAATATATGCCATGAAACGCTAGTAAAATCAATGGGTTATAAAATAAATTTATGGAATAGTTCTCTTTTTTGAAACTTTTTTCACTTTTTTTCGTATAAGATATTAAACACAACTATGAAACACGTTACTTAGAAATGATATAGTATAATGGCAAAGAAAAGGCACAGCCCTTTTTATGGTCTTATCAATAGCAAACAAATCCTTGTTGTTGAACAGTAGTAAGACTCTTTGTTAATCTCTGGCAATTCTTGTCAGACTAAGGATTTAAAAACAAAAAAACTTTATGGCGAACTGAGCATTAACTGCTTTGAAATAATTATGTCCGTTTCAAATCAGTGCAGATGCCCTGTGGTTTTTTAGCTTTTAAAAGAAGGCGTGGAGAAATATTGTGTTTAATTAAAAAAGTAAAATGAAAATAAATTGTAACAGCCCTCCTTAGTAAGAGGTATAAAAAACAAAAGCACTGGTTACCGCCAGTGCCTTTGTAGTGTCAATCATCATTGAAAAACAACTATATGAAAAAACTATGTACAAATATAATCAAAACTACAATAAAGAGCTAAACAGGTTCAACATAAAACTGTATCTCTCCGAGAAAAAAATTCTGGAGCATTATTTAAACGGAACAGAAATAAACGAGGGTACTCAAATGTTTATAACCCCCTCTGGCACAAGCAACCTTATTAAAGGAACCTTTAAGAAAAGCACTGAACTTCGAGAGCTGGTATTTGTGCCTGAAAATGAGAAGCATTCACCATTAGAGTTTGTTCAGTATGTTGCGAACCTAAAAGGGTTAAGCTATACCAAAACTTTACAACTCATTCGTAATGACTTCAAGTTAAATTTAAAGTTAAATGCAAATGTCGAGCTAGAAAGCTTTAGCGATGACCGTAAACATGCGATTGCCAACGGTATCCTGCAAGGCACATATAATCCAAGCAAACAATTACCAAGTGAAAACCAGGAAGGTGTTTTGTTTTTGAAAGGTGTAGAGTTGCTGGGAGTTGGCGGTATCTGTATGTTGATTGGCCAACCCAACTATGGTAAAAGCAACGTATCAGAAATCATCTGCGCCAAATTCTGCAATCCGTCTATTGATGGATTGGGCTTCGAGTTTAAAAAACCAGAGGCGAGTAATATAATGTATGTCGATATGGAGCGCAACGAGCGTTACTTGTATAGAGGTTGGCAAAAGCTTGAGGCTAAGTGCAGTGATGTTGACCCACCTTTAGATAAAAAGGTTACATTTTTGGGTTATAAAAACATTGCTAATAAACAACCCATGTACAATCGGTTGACCAGACTTGAAAGAGATGTATTGCTTAGAAAACCCAGTATATTAATTATTGACGGAGTTGCCAAGCTAATTGATGACATAAACAACTTCAACGAATGCGTGGAATTTAACCGTTGGCTTTGTAATCTGACCGAGGAATATAATCTGGCTGTCTTTATAACCATACATGCAAACCCAAGTGATATGAAAGCACAAGGGCATCTGGGCAGTGTGCTGATGCGTGAAGCAGAAAGTGTCCTTGCCCTAAAGTATGATAAAAGCAAAGGCAGTACCCAAAGATGTATAACTACCAACTTCCAACATGGTAAAGTGAGAGGCGACAGCGATAAAGTTGAAGCCTGGATTGAATGGGGTATAGAACAAAATTGCTTTGTTAGTTCCGAGAAAAAACCAAGTAGCTCAGATGCAAGCCCAGCAGAAACTTTGAAGCAGAATGTGATAAAAGCATTTGAAGGCAAGGAGCGTTTAACCTATAAAGAACTGGGAAACCAAATGGCAAAAGTTACTGCCAATACCTACGAAACAGAAAGGAAGAAAATAAGTAAGCTGGTGGAACTGGAATATATAACGTTTAGCAATTCCTTATATGAACTACATCCATCTTTAAAATAGGTATAATGGGTAAGGGGGTGGGTGGAGGTATATATATACCTCCATCCCCACCCACCCATATACCCTGAAGAAAAATACAGTATGGAACATATAGTAAAAACAGATAATAAAAGTATAAGGTGTATAGGGGTGGCAAATGCCATTAAAAAAATAATTCAAGTGATACGAGTGAAAAACAGGTTTAAAATTCTTTTTATTTCAACATCCAACCTATAAGATAGCGATTGAGATATGACTGATAAATTAATTGACATTCAAGAATTGATACCGCTTTTGGGCGATAAGGATATAAGAACCATTGAAGGGTGGTGTAGTAAAAACAATTTACCAGTGATAAAACTAGGAAAGAAAAAATACACCGTATCTTATTTCTTAGACCACTTTATTGAAAACGAATTAAAAACATTTATTGATAAAAATTTTGCAAACCCAGATGCAATAATGGATGCAGTTAAACAGGACAGCAAGGCGGAGCTATCAGAATTACTAAAAGCTCCCATTGAACAAAAGACGAAAAATAATTTCAAGGTAAAAGTGCATAGCAAAGAAGCGGAAAAATTTATAAACGAATTTAATGCTTAATCTGTGAAGAAAGTCCCTGAGAAACATAAAGGTCAAGGCATATTTGTTCGTTGCTTAAAATGCAAATGGCAAGTAAAAGACGAATGTAAATTGACAGGCAAACATCTTTCAACTTGTAAGTACAAAGACAAACACAAATATGAATTATTGGTTCATTTAGCTGAGGATAGACGTAGGCAGAAAATATTACATACAGAGAATTTTGATGAAGTCCTGATAGAAAACGTAAAATTCAGAGCTGAGATGAAGGCTAATAGAGGTAATAATGGCACACTTCAAACAAGAGAAAAAATAAAAACCAATTTGTTTGACCTCATAGTAGAGTACCTGGATAACTTAGATGGTAAAAATCCAATTATACATCTTAACATTCCTGTTGCAAAAAGGCACAGAACTAATATTGCGCTGATATTAAAAAGATTTGCCACCAGTTTAAGAGATAAAGGATATAACTTGAAATACTTGGATGCTAAAGATGTAACCGATATAGAAGTAGATATATTCAATCGTTATGTTTTATCCCTTGACTTAGCCCATTCAACATATAATGCGCATCTCGTTGGTTTAAAAACATTTTATAACTGGATAATTGATAAGAAGGATTATAAAATAAACAACCCCTTCAAACATACAAGCCTTCAATTTAATACAGACAAGGAAGTTCAAATAATTACACAGAAAGAATTTAATTCTCTATTAGGCGTAGTAACCCCTGAAAATGGCTATATGTTTTTTAAGAACCCAAATGCAAGGCAAAAAGGAAAATACATGTATAGAGATTATTTAGTCATGGCTTTCAAATTAGCCTTAGAAACGGGTTGTCGAAGGGAGGAATTGGTTGAATTAAAATGGAATTTTTTAAGGGTGTTGCCTGACGGAGCAGAATGCTTATATATAAATAACTTAAAGGTGAATAGAATAAAGACAAGCAAAGCACATGGTAAATTTAAGCGACCTATTCCTATCACCAATAGTTTAAGAACCTTACTGAATGAAATGGGGCTTAATGAAAAAGCAGGAAAAGATGAGTATATAATAGAAAGACCGAAAGGGGTTTCCGCAATGAAGTTTGCTGAAAATATTTCTCGTGCATTCAACCACTATATAAAGTTGGTAGATACAGGGAATAGAAAAATTGAGTTTATGGATTTAAGAAAGACGTATATCACTTTCTTAACTTTAAAATTGGGTAACAAGGCCAAGATATTTACAGGTCATGCGAGCGATGATATTCTAATTGACAGTTACTTGGCTAAGGAATATATTGCTGGAGACTTATCTAATTTCAACATGTTTGAAGGAAAGAAATCTGAAGCCATATGACTCTTACAATTAATTGTAATTAGCTTCTAATTGCTGCCTATCTGTTGTTTTCTTTCCATCACCTTCGTAATGCACTTGGCTATAATATGTCTTAATATTAATGTTATCTATATAACCAGTCGGAATATTTTTAATAAGATTGTACTTAGTAATTAGTTTTTTATTTTCATCTAACCCAACCTCTTTCTCCCAAGGTTTTCCAAGGTCAGATAGGGAGTTAAAAAACAAAAGTGTCTGCTCTTGAGTTGAAAGTTGCGCTCTCAATGTTTTTATATATTGATATTTATCAAAATAAGTCAAAAGCTCTTTTGGTTGGTCATCAATATATTTTACTAATTGAAATAATTGACGAAAATAATGCCCCAACCTCGATTGGTGTCCTTCAAATGGGTTATAATCAAATTTTTCATCTGACTTAATTCGAGGTTGTGCTTGAGTAAATAAAGTAATTAAATTGGAAACAAAATCTGGGTTTTTTGCATCAGAATAATGTTTTAAGTTTTCTTTGATGGTTCTTTCAGAGTTAACACCAACCGCACCAAAAAAGAAACATAAGTATGAGATGTTGATTACTTCTGATTCTGCTAATTTATCCGTTCTCAAAGAGGCTGCCGCATTAACAATTTCCAATGATTGATAAAATTCTCTTTGTAATGAAAGAAATATTTTTTTCCCAACCCTATCTTTAATTGTAATATCGTTGCTATTCTCCCTATGTATTTTAAGTAATTCAAAAAAGCGACTTTCAATTTGTCCTCTATCAAAATTTCTTTTTTGTTCTTGTTGTTCTATCTTGAAATTACTTTGTAGAGTATTAAAATTATCACGCTGGTCATTTAAAGTTTGAATAAGAAGAAAAATATTGAGAATTGTTAAAATAGCCGTTGCAATACCGCCAACTAATACTCCGTAGTCAGCAAATAAATGGGTATCTATCGGTAGATTAATACTAAGTTTGGTTGTCTTGAATAAAAATAAAAGAAGTATTACAGTAGCAAAAACCACAGTAGCTCCAATTATAATATACGCACGTTTCTTGTAGTCCATTTAATTTTAAGGGTTCTTTAAATCTTTAATTGGAAATGGTTAAATTATAAAAGATATGTTAAATTTTACCATGATTTTATATTTTCCATTGGGTCTATCAAAAATAAGCTCCGAAGTTTTGCCATCTTTTGACCACTTCAAGCCCCAAAAGTTATATGGCCTTAGGTTTATAAAATTCTTTTTTCCATGTAATAATTCCATTCTCAATTTTCTCCGCTTCATGGAGAACTCCATACGTAAAAGTCCCATTTTTAAAATCTATATTTCCACACAATACTTCTATTGTATTTATTAGCTCCAATTTTTCTTCTACAGATTGAATAAATAAAGCTTGATTATCACCTTTATAATTCATTGCAACACTTGGATAATTGAGCCCATCAAATCTACTTGACTTGTATTGTTCTGCAATCAAGCTATTTGAAGTACGTAGCCTGCTCGCATAAAATGCACTGATTTTGTAATCATGCGAGCTCTTTATGTTATCTTTTGTAAATTGTTCTGAAAAAAATTGACACAATAAATTGTTAGCGTTTACAACATCCTCTTGTAATGAACCATTTATGATTAGTTTTTGAGTATCATTATAAGCATCCAAAATATCTTTTCTGAGTTGATGTAAAATTGGGCTATGAATAATACACGCTATATGTAAATCTGCTTTAAGTCTCCACTCTCCTATTGTTAAGGAAGCAACTTCAAGTTCTGGGTTTAATTTATATTTTAAATTTTGAATGACTTCAAATAACGCTAATCTTGCATTGGAAGCGCAATAAAATATTCGTTCGCCAATTTTATTTGCACGCCCATGTTCTATAATATGTTCTTTTTGAGGGGCAGCAATATCGCTTACTTTTTCAAAAGGAGTATTATTTATATTTAATCTTGCTCTATATAATTTGTGTCCAGCAAGAATTTTAGTATCCACATATGGAATTACATAGAAATACTTATCAATTATTTTTTCTAATTGTTCGTCTGTAAAATCTGATAAATTAAACGCTTCTAATTCTGCGACATATTTTATTACATCAGCTGTCTTAGTAAATCTCTTTTCAAATTCTTTATGGGTATAACTTTTATCCATTAAATTACTCAATCAAAACTACCCTAAAATTCGGATTTACCGCACACCATTACCGCACACCCCCCCCTGTTCTACCCTTCAAAACCTTCTGAAAATAAAAAAACCTCAGTAAATACTGAGGTTTCCTTCTGTGCTCCCACTTGGGCTCGAACCAAGGACCCTCAGATTATGAGTCTGATGCTCTAACCGACTGAGCTATAGGAGCAAAAATTAGAGGTGCAAAAATAGATATTCTGTGCCTTTATGCAAATTTATTTTGTGTATCTGAAAATTACCCAAAACTATAACCTCGCTTAAATAATTTTGGTGGGGTTATTTTTAATATAATAAAAATTATATCACATGGCTTTTACCTGCAAAAAACAGGCAAATAATTTGCTAAACTATTAAAAACTTAAGTAAAATAGGCTTGTTAGATGAAAAGGAGGTCTAATTATGAGTCTGATGCTCTAACCGACTGAGCTATAGGAGCAAAAATTAGAGGTGCAAAAATAGATATTCTGTGCCTTTATGCAAATTTATTTTGAGGTTAGAAAACTACTTAGCTTTTTCGCTTTGCTCTTGCAGCTTTATTAAAGCAAATACCGAGTAGTTAATCATATCCTGGTAATTAGCATCAACCCCTTCCGATATAAGGGTTTTACCCCCCATATCTTCAATTTGCTTAACGCGTAAAATTTTCATTAAAATTAAATCAGTTAATGAGCTTACGCGCATATCGCGCCACGCTTCACCATAATCGTGGTTTTTATTTTCCATCAAAGCCTTGGTTTCGTTTATATGTTTTTCATATAAAACCGTAACCTCATTGGCAGGCAATTCCATGCGAGTATCGTTAGTTAAATGGTGCTGTATAAGCGATATAATGCAGTAATTAATAATGCCTATATATTCTGATGAAATATTTTCTTCAACTCTTTGTGTGCCTTTTTGCTCAATACTGCGTATGCGTTGGGCTTTAATAAAAATTTGGTCGGTTAAGGATGAGGTGCGCAACACACGCCATGCCGTGCCATAATCGTGCATCTTCTTTAAAAAAATATCTTTGCATTGTTTTACAACTAAATCGTATTGTTGTGATGTATTTGTCATAAAAAGTAAATGAAGGCGCAAGGTACAAATTTTGATTCAGAATTTAATTTACAAGCTAACGGAAAAACGCTCAGCCTAAAAAAGCCTGTAGTAATGGGCATTTTAAACCTTACACCCGATTCTTTTTACGACGACGGCACTTTACTTACCGAAAAAGATTTATTAGCTAAAGCCGAAAAACACATTAAAGATGGTGCAACTATTTTAGATATGGGTGCAGTATCTACTAAGCCAAGTGCCGTTGAGGTAAGTGAAGAGGAAGAGCTAATCCGATTATTGCCTGCTTTAAAATTATTACGCGAAACGTATCCTAACATTTTTATTTCGGTAGACACCTACAGAAGTCAGGTTGCCATAGCCGTTGCCAACGAAGGCGCCGATATTATAAACGATATATCGGGCGGCATATTTGATGCCAACATGTTTAAAACTGTTGGCAAACTAAAGCTGCCTTATGTTATGATGCACACACAAGGCACACCACAAACCATGCAGCAAAACCCACAGTACAAAAATGTGGTTACTGATGTGTTCGGTTTTTTTACTGGCCAAATACAAGCCGCCCAGCAAAGCGGAATTGAACAATTTATTTTAGATGTTGGTTTTGGTTTTGGCAAAACACTTGAACACAATTATGAATTATTGGCTCAGCTTAAAAAAATTGAAACTCTTGGATTTCCCATACTGGCTGGGGTATCCCGCAAATCAATGATAAACAAGGTTATTGGCACCAAACCCGAAAACGCCTTAAATGGCACTACGGTTGTAAACACCCTGGCACTGCTTAACGGTGCAAATATTTTAAGGGTACATGATGTTAAGGAGGCCATGCAAGCTATTAAGTTAGTAAATTGTTATCATTCGGTTTAACAAGTAGTTTGCCTTTGTATTATTTTTGATTTCATGGACGAGGAAACTCCCGAAAAACTGTTTTACAGCATAAGCGAAGTTGCCGAAATGTTTAAGGTAAATGCCTCTCTTATTCGCTTTTGGGAAAAGGAGTTCGACTTTTTAAAACCTCGCAAAACAGCCAAAGGAAACCGCACTTACACCAAAAAAGACATTGAAAACATTAGGCTGGTGTACCATTTGGTAAAAGAAAAAGGTTTTACCCTACAAGGCGCTAAAGAAAAACTGAAGCAAAAACCGGCTCAGGAAATTAACAAAAACCTGGAGGCCATCGAAAGCCTTAATAAGTTAAAATCGTTTTTAGTAGAGCTAAAAAACCAGCTTTAATTCTTTACAAAAACTGCCTTTTACTTACATCAAAATCCCTTGCAAGTATAATCAAATACTGTATATTTGTCCGTCTTACAAAAAAGCAAAAACAACATGGCACAGCATGAATTAATAATGCCTAAAATGGGTGAAAGCGTTGCCGAGGCAACAATTATTAAATGGGTAAAAAACGAAGGTGATAAAATTAAAATTGATGAAACAGTTTTAGAAATTGCTACCGACAAAGTTGATAGCGAAATTCCCTCTTCGTTTGAAGGCGTTTTAGTAAAAAAACTTTTTAAAGAAGGTGATGTTGTGCAAGTTGGTACCGCTATAGCCATTATATCATCTGATGTAAATGCTGCGGCAAGTGCGCCACAAGCACTTGCTCCTGCGACAGCTCCGGCAGCGGCAAGTTCACACGCAGCAGCTCCTGTAAAAGAAGTTGCACATGCTACCAATCACGATTTTTCTCAATCAAATCGTTTCTATTCTCCTTTAGTAAAAAACATTGCTAAAGAAGAAGGCATATCTGTACAAGAGCTCGAAAAAATTTCGGGTAGCGGTAAAGATGGTCGTGTTACAAAAACAGATATTTTATCATATATTCCTAATCGTGGTACGCAACAAGCAACCGTTGTTGAAGAGCGTATCGAAAAACCTGCTGCTAAACCAAGTAACGGACAAGCACAAACTACTGCCCCTGTTATTAATAAACCTGCGGTATCGTTAATGGCGGGAGATGAAATTATTGAGATGGACAGAATGCGCAAACTTATTGCCGATCACATGGTAATGAGCAAGCATGTATCTCCGCACGTAACCTCGTTTGTTGAGGCCGATGTAACCAACATGGTTTTATGGAGAGATAAAATTAAATCGCAATTCGAAAAACGCGAAGGTGAAAAAATGACTTTTACTCCACTGTTTGTTGAAGCGGTTGCAAAAGCCATTAAAGATTTTCCTATGGTAAACGTTTCGGTTGACGGAACAAACATTATAAAACGCAAAAACATTAACATAGGCATGGCTGCTGCTTTACCAAGTGGCAACCTAATTGTACCAGTTATTAAAAATGCTGATGAGCGCAACTTGGTTGGTTTAACCAAATCGGTTAACGATTTAGCTAACCGCGCACGTGCCAATAAACTTAGCCCCGATGATATACAAGGTGGTACATTTACCCTAACAAACGTAGGTGGTTTTGGTAACGTAATGGGTACACCAATTATAAACCAACCACAAGTGGCTATTTTAGCAACAGGTACTATTAAAAAGAAACCTGCTGTACTTGAAACCCCGCAGGGTGATGTAATTGCTATCAGACACATGATGTTCCTTTCTTTATCGTACGATCATCGCGTGGTTGATGGTTCTTTAGGCGGAAGTTTTTTACGCAGGGTAGCTGATTATATGGAGAATTTTGACATTAATCGCCCTTTTTAAACAATTTGTCGCTTAAAAACCCGAATTCATTACATTTGCACATTAATAAAAACATCTAATAAATGAAGAAACCAATTATTGCCCTTTTATTTTTTATTTCTATTACTCATTTTGCATTTGCTCAAAGTACCATTGTTTCAGATAAAGGTTCGTACAAAAAAAATTATAACGAAGCTACCCTTAACGTTGGCGACAACGAATATGATATAGCTTTAAAATACTTTTTATATGCTTACAAGTACGATTCTACCAATGCTAATATTAACTTTAATGTTGGTTTTTGTTATTTAAAAAGTGCTGCTGCTAAAAAACATTTAGCCGAAAAATATTTAGAGAAAGCCATTTTAGATGTTACTAAAAATTACATGGAAGATGCCGCCAGCTTTAAAAAAGCGCCTATCGAATCTTATTTCTATTTAGGTCAGGCGTATCATTTAGATGGTAAATTAGATGATGCCATGAAAATGTACGATACATACGAATCGTATGTAAAACCTAAAGATAAAGAACAGCACGCTATACTTCAGCATTATAAAACACAAGTTAAAAATGCTAAGCAAATATTAGCTACCCCACTTAACGTAACGCTTCATAACTTGGGCGATAGTGTTAACAGCGAGTATCCTGATTACTCGCCTGTAATTACTGCCGATGAACAAGTACTTTATTACACTACTCGTCGTCCAACTAACGTAGGCGGAGAAAGATCGGAAGAAGATGGCATGTACTACGAAGACATTGTAGTATCTTACAAAGATGCTAAGGGCATTTGGAGTAAACCCAGTTCAATTAGTCCTTTTATTAATACAAGTGGAAACGAAGCAACTATAAGCCTTACTCCGGATGGACAAACACTTATTATTTACAAAGATGTAGGCGACGGAAAAAGTGGCGACATTTACTATTCATCATTTGATGGGCGCGATTGGACAATTCCTCAGCGTTATGGTTCAAATATTAATACCGATTATTGGGAACGTCATGCTTGTTTATCAAGAGACGGGCAAACACTTTATTTTGTAAGCGACAGACCAGGTGGCTTAGGCGGCTTCGATATTTATCGTTGTGTAAAATTACCAAACGGGCAATGGAGCTTAGCAACTAATTTAGGTGCACCTATTAACACGCCTTATGATGAAGATGGTCCGTTTTTAGGAGCTGATGGAGTTACATTTTATTTTTCTTCTAACGGAGATAAATCTATGGGTGGTTTTGATATTATGTTTTCTATTATTGATGAAAACGGAAAATTCTCTGACCCTTTTAACATGGGCTCTCCTATAAACACTACAGACGACGATGTGTTTTACGTAGCCACACCCGATAATAAACGTTTCTACCTTTCATCGGCACACGAGTATATTAATAAAGGTGATGCCCACGATAAAAGTTTTGGAGATAAAGACATTTATGTAGGTAGCGTAGATTTAATTAAAGAAAATCCGTTGGCTTTATTTCGCGGAAGATTTACACCAGGTGTATGCGATAGTTTACCCGATGATTTATCGGTTATAGTTACTTCGGTTACCACCGGAGAAATTGTTGGAACATACCGCCCACAACGCCGCACAGGTACTTTTAGTGTTATCATTCCACCGGGAAGTAAGTACCATTTTTCGTATCAACAAAACGGACAAGAATTATCTAATGAAGAGATATTTGTTCCGGAAGATATAACGTATGAAGAAATTCAAAAAGCCATTAATTTAAAACCACTGAAAATTTGTCCGGGCATGGACATAAAACAGGATACAACACCGGTTAAAATTGCCTTAAATGTGTTAGTGTTAAACAACAAGCGCGATAAAAAACCGGTAAGTGGTGCTGATGTAAAATTAGTTAGCAAAGGCTCTGATGACTATACTGCAAAATCTGACGAAGACGGACATATTAATGGTATAACAATTAAAGCTGAAAAAAGTTACACTCTTATAGCATCAGCCAACGGAAAAAGCGGCAAAGAAATTGTATTTAATACAATTGGTGTAAAGGGTGCAAAAATTTATGACAAAACGGTTTACGTAGAAAAAAATCCGGAAGACGAAGTTAATTTCCCTTTAACCATTACGACACTTAACAACAAAAAACAACATTTACCTGTAGCCAATGCGGCTGTTAAAGTTACAGGCACCGATGGTAGCTTATTTGAAGGCACTACAGATGCTAAAGGAAAACTTAGCGGTATAAAACTAAGCCCTGAAACTAATTATGAAATAAATGTTACTAAAGATGGGGTGACTAATAATGCTGTTGTATCTACACAACACATACGCAAATCTAAATCGTTTGAAAAAACAATTTACATACAAGGTGCATCAGAAACTCCTGATAACAGTTCGTTTAAAGATGGATGCTTTACTTTTCACTTTAAATATAACATGAACGAGGTTGACGAAACTGCACCACAATACAAACAGTTTATTGACTCGTTAGTAAGCATTAAAAATTCAGGTCAAAAAATTGTTTTAAATTTAAATGCAAGTGCATCTACTGTACCTACTCGTAAGTTTAAAACCAACGAAGACCTTGCTAAGGTACGTTCAAAAGCAGCTTTAGATAAGATTAAAAGCAGTTTAAAAATGCGTGGAGTAGATGATGCAAGTATTACTATCGCATCTGATACATTCAAAGTTGACGGCCCTGCCTATAAAGGCGATTACTTAGAAAATGCTGCTGAGTATGAAAAATATCAGTTTGTACGAGCTTGTATAGCTAAATAAGATAAAAGGAAAGGTTAAATAAAAAGAGCGATGTTAAACCAACATCGCTCTTTTTATTTCTTAAACATTCCGGCAAGCCTGCCTTTTAATTTTTCTATATTTTCGCTGGCAGGCGTACTGGCTATGTCACTAAACTCATTGCTAACAGCAATTTCCAGTACTTCAGGATATAGCACTACAAAACTCTGAAACTCTAAGTTTTTAATTAAATCCTTTTGTAAATTATCTACTACAAAATTATGCGATACGGTTTGCTTACGCGCACTTACAATAAAAATTAAATCGTCAGCACTTATCTCTTTCGTTACCAGCGCTTCTATGTTTTCAAAATCTGAAACGATGTTATAGTTATGTAACGAGCCATTTTTATCGTTAGCCGCTTTTTGAAATTGCTCAATGGTTTTATCATCACCAAACACCACTGCCCTATCGCCTATTTGTTTTAAAATGCGCAACGTTTTTTGCACACTGCGTTTAAAGCTGGGTTCAAGTGTGGCATTAGGTGTAAAAACTACACACACGCGTTTAAACGAATGCAAAGGCTGTATAATTTTAGCCAAAAAAACCGCTTGTTGCGTTTTAGCAAGTAAGTTGTTATAAACCGTACCAAATAAAAAGTTAGATGAAGTGTTTGTTGCACGGTTAGTAATTACAATATGACTTGCACCATAAGCTTTAGCAGTGCGCACAATGCCATCAACAATATTTAAATCTACTTTTTTAAGGATTTCGATTTTTGTATCAGACGATACAATTTGCTGAGTAATAGCATCAATGGCTTTTTTAATGGAATTTATTTTTTCGTTGGCATCATCTGCATCTTCAACCACAGTAAGTGGATAAATGGGTTCGGTTGATTTTTGATCTTTAATAAGTAAAGCAAACTCCATTAAGCGTTGCAGGTTTTCGGGGTTCGCAATCGGAATTAAAATGCGCTCAACTCTCTTCTTCAATTTTATCTCCGAATCGTTTTCAGTAATCGCAATTTGCCTTGCAGCGCGTTCAGTTACAAATGAGCTCACTAAGCAAGTAATTAAAATTAAAATAATAGTACCGTTAACGGCATGTTGGTCTAACAAACCAATATCAAAACCTACT
The DNA here is from genome assembly GCA_013287545.1 of Bacteroidota bacterium. Lineage (GTDB taxonomy): Bacteria > Bacteroidota > Bacteroidia > B-17B0 > Aurantibacillaceae > PALSA-968. Next base: position 32,886 of record JABDDQ010000007.1, read on the forward strand.
TTAATAACAGCCAGTGTAGCCGCGGCATGTGAGGCACTTAAACCGTAAATAATTCTCCTTTCATACTTGGTATACTTATAAATAAAGCCTGTAATTTGCGCCGCAAAATATTTTGTTAGTAGAGCTACACCGCTTAATGTTAAAGCAAAAATAAGTTCTTTGCTTCCTGCAAAAAATAAGCGCAAATCAACCAGCATACCGGCGCTTAATAAAAAGAAGGGTATAAATAACGTGTTACCTATAAAAATTAAGCGGTTCATTAACACCGAGCTTTGCGGTATAATGCGGTTAAAAGCTAAGCCGGCTAAAAACGCACCTACAATGGCTTTAACACCTGCTAAGTCGGCAACGAAGGCTGCTAAAAACATCATAGACAGCACATATAAATATTGCGAACTGCCCTGCCCTTCCAGGTTTCTAAAAAACCATTTACTCAGTTTGGGCAATAGATAAATAGTGCCTATTACCAAAACAGCAATCATTATAATAAGCTTAAACCAATAATCCATCGTAAAATTGCCTTGCGAAAGATTGGTTATAACACCTAATAAAATAAGCACAGCAGAGTCTGTAATGATTGTTCCACCAAAGGTTATTTGCACCGCACGGTTTTTTACAATGCCCATATTACTTACAATAGGATATGATAAAAGCGTATGGGTAGAAAACATACTGGCTAACAATAGTGCCGCCCAAAAATTATATTGCAGCACGTAAATGCATACAAAAAAACCAATGGTTATAGGAATGAAAAATGTAAATGCACCAAACACAATACTTTTACCCTTATTATGCTGAAACTCTTCCATGTCCATCTCCAGCCCGGCTAAAAACATAATGTAGAGTAAGCCTGTGTTGCTGAACAAATCGAAACTGGTAGATTTATCTATAAGATGTAAAGTATTAGGACCAATAATAACACCGGCCAATATTAAGCCAATAATGCCTGGGATGCGGATGCGACGAAAAATTAAAGGCGCAAATAAAATAATTAAGAGTACAAGTGAAAGAATTAAAACAGGGTTTGTAAAGGGAATATAATTGCCGCAAATTTTTTTAAACTCGTATATAAACTGGTTAAAAAAATCCATAATTACTAATTGAATGTAAAGGTAAATTAAAGCACCGTAATTTTATGATTGAAAAAGGTTAATCACCCTTTTAATTCTCCTGCCTGATACTGCTCCGTTTTTTTAAGATTACCCTGATCGTCATACGTTTTCCACTCCCCTTCTTTCAGGTAATCGTTTCGGTCTTTATAAAACTTAAGCATGCCCTCTTCTTTTATTTTACCGTTTTCAAAATAGTCTTTGTGCGTATATGTTTTTTTCTTTTTATCAATTAACTCAAAAACAGTTTCAACATAACCGTTTTCAAAAAAGGAGTTTCGTTTTATTAAATATTCGTTATCTCCATAGTTTTCTTCAACCATGTCAATGTTTCCATTCCGATAATAGTCGATTTCTTTTTGTGGGGCTTTGGCGTAATAATGTATTTGTGATTTCAGTTTTCCATCCGGATAATAAACAATAACCTCGCTATGCTTATAATCAATCATACGGAACGTACGCTCTTGCTGGTCATTTTCATAATAGTTTTTATATGCCCGAAGTTCCCCATCTACATAAAAGCCTTTATGCAATAATTTTCCGCTTTCGTAATAGTCTTCTATCCAACCTTGTGCACTATATCCTTTTTTATCGTATCGTAGAGAATCGCCTCCTAACGATGGAGCCATTTTATCAAAAAAGGTTATTCCATAAGCAGAATCAACTACTTCCGATGATTTGAATTTTCGTAAATGCGGTACCTGATCGGCATAATTATTTTGCGCAAATGCCGAAGTTCCGATAAAAAATAAAACAATCAGTAATCGTAAAATCATCATATAAATGTAAGCATTTTAATGAATTCCTGCTTCCGATAAATAACGTTCAGCATCTAATGCTCCCATACAGCCACTTCCGGCTGCTGTAACAGCCTGACGGTAAACTTTATCTTGCGCATCGCCTACGGCAAACACACCTTTAATTTTTGTTTTACTGGTACCCGGTATGGTTTTAATATAACCGCTTTCATCCATGTCTAACCAATCTTTAAAAATGCCTGTATTAGGTTGGTGACCTATGGCAACAAAAAAGCCTGTTACATCAAGTTTACGTTCTTGTTTGGTTTTGTTGTTATAAACCAATGCACCGGTAACCCCTTTATCACCTAAAATTTCTTTGGTTTCAGTATCCCATAACACTTCAATATTGGGTGTGTCAAGCACGCGTTGTTGCATGGCTTTGCTGGCACGCATTTCACCTTTACGTACAATCATATACACTTTTTTACAAAGTTTGGCTAAATAAGTAGCTTCTTCTGCCGCCGTATCACCTGCGCCAACAATGGCCACATCTTGTCCTTTAAAAAAGAACCCGTCACAAACCGCACAAGCCGATACGCCAAAGCCATTCAGTTTTTCTTCGCTTGGTAAACCCAGCCATTTAGCTGATGCACCTGTGGCAATAATTACGCTATTGGCGTGGACTTCGGTTGTTTCATCAATCCACACTTTGTGTATAGGGCCACTAAAATCAACCTTGCTGGCATAACCAAAACGTACATCGGTACCAAAACGCTCAGCTTGGGCTTTAAAATCTTCCATCATTTGTGGACCATCAATGCCCTTTGGATAACCCGGGTAGTTTTCTACCTCGGTAGTAATGGTAAGCTGTCCCCCCGGCTGCATGCCAGTATACATAAGGGGCTTAAGGGCAGCACGTGCTGCATATATAGCTGCAGTGTAGCCCGCAGGACCAGAACCTATAATTAAACAATCAACTTTTTCTATGGGGGTACTCATAATAATCTCCTTTAAATTTTCGGAGTACAAATTTACTTAAAAAGGCTTGTATTTGGGTAATGTAGATTAATTTTGAGGGATAATTATTTTGGAAATTTCTGCACAAATAGATGCTATTTTAAAAACCCTGCCCGAAAAACCTGGGGTTTACCAATATTTTGATGTTGAAGAAAGCATTTTATATGTAGGTAAGGCAAAAAACCTAAAAAAACGGGTTTCGTCCTATTTTCATAAAGAGCATGATAATGCCCGTTTAAGAATACTTGTACGTAAAATTTTTAACATTAAAACCATTGTGGTTAACACCGAGTACGATGCTTTGTTACTGGAAAATAATTTAATTAAACAGTATCAGCCTCGTTATAACATCAACCTTAAAGATGATAAAACCTATCCTTGGCTTTGCATAAAAAAAGAGCCCTTTCCCCGCTTTTTTTCTACCCGCACAAAAATTAACGATGGGTCGGAATATTTTGGTCCTTATGGGTCGGTATATGCTATGAAAACCATGCTGGCTTTTTTACGTGAAACATTTCCTTTACGCACCTGCAGTTTAGATTTGACAGAGAAGAATATCGAGCAAAAAAAATTCCGTGCTTGTTTAGATTATCATATTGGCACTTGTAAAGGCCCTTGCATTGGCGAGCAAACTTTAATTGATTACGATAACAACATCAAGCAAATAAAAAATATTCTTAAGGGCAATATATCTTCGGTTATCCGCGATTTTAAACAGCAAATGCATGCACACGCCGAAAAATTTGAATTTGAAAAAGCGCAAGTTTTAAAAGAGAAGATTGATGCTTTTGAAAAATTTCAAGCAAAATCAATGGTTGTTAGTAACACTATCGAAAATCTGGACGTAGCAGCCTTTGTAAAAGAAAACGATGTGTATTATGTAAACTACTTTCATGTAGTTAATGGTGCCATTATTGCCAGTAAAATGCTGGAAATAAAAAAGAAACTGGATGAAACCGACAGCGAAATTTTACTTTATGCCATCTATGAAATACGCAACTCTTTACAAAGTACTGCCAAAGAAATTGTAGTTCCCTTTTATCCTGAAAGTGAGTTGCCTGATGCTAAGTTTTTTGTGCCCAAGGCAGCCGATAAAAAAATATTGTTGGATTTATGTCAGCGTAACGCAGAGCAGCACCGTGTAGACAAGAATAAACAACTTGCTTTAATAAACCCCGAAGAACATACCGAGCGCATTATGCAGCAAATGAAAAAAGATTTGCGCATGAAAGAAGAACCGCGCCGTATTGAGTGTTTCGATAACTCAAACATACAAGGGCATTTTGCGGTAAGTGCCATGACCGTTTTTATTGATGCCAAACCCGCCAAAAAAGAGTACCGACACTTTAATGTAAAAACCGTTGAAGGGCCTGATGATTTTGCCACGATGGAGGAAGTAATTTACCGCCGTTACAAACGCGTGTTGGAAGAAAATTTAGACATGCCACAGCTTATTGTAATTGACGGTGGCAAAGGACAACTGGGTGCTGCCATTAACAGTTTAAATAAATTAGATTTAATGGGTAAGGTGGCTATAATAGGCATTGCCAAACGCTTGGAAGAAATTTATTACCCGGGAGATTCTATCCCCATGTATCTCGATAAAAAATCAGAGACCCTACGCATTATACAGCATATACGTGATGAAGCACATAGGTTTGGTATAACCCATCACCGTAATAAACGCAGCAAGGGTTCTATTACTACCGAGTTAAATAATATTAAGGGCATTAGTGATAAAACAGCACAAAAGCTTTTAGGTGAGTTAAAATCGGTAAAACAAATAAAAGAAGCCTCGCTTGAAACTCTTGTAAGTAGTATAGGTAAGGCTAAAGCTCAATTGGTTTTTGATTATTTTAAACAACAAGAAAAAACTGTTTAACATACTTTGGCTTAGTATTTGCGTACGTGGCAACATAGTTTAAATTTGTAACACTTTTTAATAAAGCATTAGTATGAAAAAAATTATGCAAGGCAATTTTTTTAAATTTATTTTATCGGCGGGCATTGCCGTGGGTTTCTATTTTATAACCCCACATTGCCTTAGTAAAACTACGGTTGCCGGTATTTTAATTACACTGGTGGTGTTAATTAATGCCTCAGGTTTTATAAGCAAATGGCCTTTAATTACGCATATAGCAAGGGTTTTAGTAGGGGGCTTATTTATTTTTTCAGGCTTTATTAAATCAAATGATGCGGTTGGTTTTTCGTATAAATTAGAAGAGTACTTCGAAGTTTTTAAAGGCGATACTGGTTTGGCTCTGTTCGATTGGATGGCTCATATCTCTCTGGCACTTGCCATTATTATCTGTGTAAGTGAGGTGGCACTTGGTTTTATGCTACTTATTGGCTTTAAAAAAGAACTTACGTTATGGTTGCTTTTAGCGCAAATTGTATTTTTTACCTTCTTAACTTTTTATTCGGCTTGCTATAACAAGGTTACCCATTGCGGCTGCTTTGGCGATGCCATTAAACTTACTCCTTGGGAAAGTTTTTGGAAAGACATAACCTTACTCATACTCATTACGCTTTTATTCTCTGGTAAAGACAACATCAATCCTCTGTTTGGCGGCATGATTAGCAATGTGCTTACCGTTATTGCCATTGCGGCTTCTATATGGTTTCCTATACATTGTTACCGCAATTTACCTATGATTGATTTTCGTGCTTATGCGCCGGGCTTAAGCATTTGCGAAGGCAAAAAACCGGGACCAAATTATAAACCTGCGGTTTACGAATCGCACTTTATGTATAAAAATATTCAGAGTGGAGATACAACCGAGTTTACCGATAAAAACTACCCTTGGCAAGATACCTTGCATTGGAAATTCCATCGCGCTATGCCTTCCGTAGTAATTAGTCCGGAAGTAGATGCGGCAAAAATTCCTGATTTTACTATCACCGATTTAGACGGAAACAATGTTACGGATACTATTTTAGGGAACAAAAACTACAACTTCTATTTAGTTTGTTACGATTTAAATAAAACATCGCAGGATGCAGAGTTAATGGCGAAGATTAATGATTTTTATACCATCTGCGAAAAAAACAAAATCAACTTTATTGCTCTAACGGCATCAAGCAATGAGCAGATAAATGATTTTAAACATAAGTTTAATGCCCTGTATGATTTTTACAACATGGATGGCATTGTTTTAAAAACCATGATACGCTCTAACCCCGGCTTAATGCTAATGCACGATTGCCGTGTAATAAACAACTGGCACTATAATAACTTTCCTGTGTTTAGTGATGTGCAAAATAAATTTATGAAGTAGTATGAAAAAGGTAGAAATTTTAAATACACAACAAATACAACAAAAGCTTAATCGTTTAGCCTACGAAATTTACGAGCACACCTTAGAAGAAAAAGAAATTATACTAACGGGCATTGAAGGCAACGGTTATTTAGTTGCAAAAAAACTAACTGCTATTTTAAAAAAAATAGCTCCTTATAAAGTTACCCTTGGTAAAATTACATTAGATAAAAAAAATCCGTTGGCTAAAAAACCAATTGTAGATTTTACGGAGAAGGATTATAAAAACAAAACCATTTTTGTAGTTGATGATGTTTTAAATAGTGGCAAAACACTTATTTATGCGGTACAACTTTTTTTAACACAACCTATAAAAAAACTGCATACTGTTATTTTGGTTGACCGCAGCCACACGCAGTACCCGGTAAAGGCTGATTTTGTTGGACTTTCGCTTTCTACCACTTTACAGGAGCACATTGTTGCCGATTTTTCGAAGAGCGGAAAAGAGACTGTTTATTTAGAGTAAAAAAACTATTTTTGCTCTGTTATGACAGCAAATACAACTTCAATTAAATTTTCAGATGATGATAAAAAAGCACTATGGTTAACCTTGGCTGTTTTTTTAGCGTATGTTGTTTACTCTTATTTTGCAACCGGTTTTTATCAGCACGATGAAATTGGGCACTACTTTAACATGCGTGAGTTTTGGAGCAATCCAAATATAATTTTAGGCAACTCTGCAAAAACCGGCTACAAAATTATTTATGTTATTCCTGCTTTATTGGGCAATAAGTTTTTAATTTATTTTAATGCAGCCCTTGCCGCCTTTGCTTGCTTTTTAACCTATAAAATAGCACAACGCATAGGTAGTAAATTTGCCTGGCTGGCTTTTTTTATGTTGGCACTACAACCTTATTGGATACAACTTTCGTTTCGTAATTATGCCGATACTTTTAGTGGATTTGTATTGCTATTAGCACTTTATTTCCATTCAGAAAAAAAATATATTGCTTCTTCTTTAATACTGTCCTATGCAGGCATTATCAGACAGGAGTTTTTATTATTGATTCCAATTTATGGTATTTGGCAAGCATTAAACAAACGATGGGTTTGCTTTTTGTTACTGGGCGTTTTTCCATTGCTAAATAACATTTGGGGCTTTATAGCAACCGGCGAACCCCTATACCTAATTACATCGAGCAGTAAAACAGCCGCAAGATATGCTGATGAGTATCCTCGCCAGGGTTTTGACCACTATTTTAAAATGGGCATTACTATTTGGGGTGTTGTGCAATGTTTTTTAATTGTATTGTATATTCTTTTATTTATTGCCAAACGCGCTAAATTGTTTAATCAGGCAGATTATTTAAAAGAGTACCCTCAACAAAAAGAAACAGCTAACTCCTTTTTGTTTATTTCTATTCCTGTCTTAATTTATTTTTTGCTGCACTGTCTTTTTAACTGGTCGAGTTTAAAAGTGGGTACGTCAACTGGCGGTAACTTACGTTACATGACTTCGGTTGCTCCTTTAATAGCCCTGCTTTGTGTTGCCGCTTGCGACAGATATAAATTTCTAAACAAAAAAGCATTTGTATATGTTGGCGCAACTATATATATAATTATAGTGGCTGTGTTTCTATCTTATCCCAATAATAATATACGATTATTAAGTGAGATAAATCCGCAAACAGGCGAAGAACCTAAACACGATTATGTTCCGCTTTTATTTACACTTGGCTCACTTGCTTGCTTATTACTAATTAGTAAACAAAAACAACTTACAACGGCGTTTGCTGTTATATCACTATTGTTTGTTGTATTTGCAGTACGCCCGTTTAAAGCTTCGCCCGAAGATATAACCATGGAAACCATTACAAATTCTATTATTGCAAAAGGTTATACCGATAGAGAAACTCCTATTTACAGCACGCATATTTTATTTAAATATTACTACGATAAAAAGAAACACGGCATATACGACAAACAAATTTATGCCGATAGCTTATCCTTACAAACCGCACCGGCGGGGTCTATTATTATTTGGGAAAGTCATTATGGTTATCGTCCTAAATTAAATAAGAACACAGTTAATGCCGATTATTTTCAGCGCAGACCTCAGCAGTATACTTTGTTACAAAACCGCATTTCTACCGACAAAAGGTTTCAGGCACTTGTGTTTGAAAAAATTGCACCTTAATGAGTAACCCCGCTCATAAAAAGAAATTTTTATACTCATTATCATTTATTGAAGGTGGTGTTGTAATGAGCACTGAATTAGTGGGTGCAAAAATTTTAGCCCCTTATTTTGGCACATCGTTATACGTTTGGGCCTGTGTAATGGCACTTACATTAGGCGGTCTAGCCTGCGGTTATTTTTTTGGGGGCAGATTATCCGTACAAAAAAATCACGAAAAAATTTTAATGACAAGCGTGCTATGCGCCGCCATTTATATTTGTTGTTTACCCATGCTTGCATTTTTACTGGTTTATTTAGCAAATAATTTTTCATTAATTCCAGCAGTGCTTGTAAGTAGTTCGGTTGTTTTATTCCCGCCTGTTTTTATCATGGGCATGGTGTCTCCGCTTATCATTAAATCAATTACAACAACACACGAAGAAGCCGGAAAAAAATCAGGGGAAATTTATGCCATCTCAACCCTGGGTGGTATTTGCTTTACATTTATAACCGCTTTTTATGCTATACCACAATGGGGTTTAACAATAACATTAGTGGTTAATGCAGGTTTATTAGCTGTTTTTTCTGTTATATATTTTACTAAAAGAAAAACGTTGTTCCCAACGCTATTGTTTTTAGCAAGTATGTTTTTTTCTTTTAAAACAATAAGCAAAAACCCTTCAACATTATATTTAGAAGAAGGGTTGCTTGGTAAATTAGAAGTTGAAGACAAAATGTATAAAACAGATACAAGCAATGAAACAGTTAGGTATCTTTTAATAAATAATATTATACAATCGTGTGTTGATGTAAAAACAAACCAATCAAAACTTCCCTACTCAAATGTATTAGCAAAAAATTTAGCGCTCCTTAACCCAAATGCGAAAACTGCTTTAGTATTGGGCTTAGGTGGTGGTGTAATTAGCAATATGCTTACTGAAAAAAACATTCAGGTTACCGCAGTAGAGTTAGACGTCCGCGTTATCGATGTCGCAAAAAAATATTTTAACGTATCTAACCAAATAAATATTATTAAAGATGATGCGCGGCATGCTTTGTATCAACTAAATACAAAATACGATATAGTTGTTATTGATTTATTTGCCGGAGAGGTTACCCCGTCGCATGTTTTAAGTAAGGAAAGTTTTTCAAAAATAAAGTCTTTACTAAACCCCAACGGCTTTGTTTTTATTAATACATATGGTTACCTTACAGGTAAAACAGGACAAGGCAATCAGGTTTTATTAAACACATTAAAGCAAGCAGGCTTTTCTTCTACCATTTGTTATTCAGGAGATGTTGAGCATGAAGATTATAGAAACCTTTTATTGTTTGCCTCCGTAAAACAACAAGCAAATTTATATGCTGCTTTACCAAAAAATAATACTCCGGAGTTTGAAACAACTTTAATAACAACCGATGATAAACCAACTATTGAATTTGCTAATGCGAATGCTGTTAAGCGCTGGCGTTTTTCTTATTTAAAGAATTTTATTTTGTATAAAACTGAATAATGGCATTGTAAAAACTTTGCGCTGCAAGAACCACACGCTTGTTAGTTTTTATTCCGTAAACAGTTTCTGTGTTTTGCATAAGGTTGTAACACTCATTTTCACTATCCTGATACAAGCATTCACCATACACAAGCGGTGATTGTACCATGCGGCATAAAGCTAAATTACGGCTATATACCCCAATTGTAGAAGAAGCCAAACAGTGTTCGCTTAAATAAGTAGCATCTGTTTTACTTGCCACAGGAATTTTTAATTGTTGCGAAAGTTGGTTAACCACTAAACCCGAAATTTTTTCGCTCTCATCCAAATCATCGGTAAGAAGCAGACGTAATAAATTTAATTGTCCTTGCGTGGTTTTTATATTATCTGCAATTAAACATCCGGGTATAAAAGTCATGCAAAAATTTTTATCGCTTGGCTTTTTCCAGTCTGTATTTTTCTCATCTACGTTATAATGAATAATAACCGTCATGTCCGGTTTAAAAACATTAATAACACGGACTCGTTGCTGTAGCTCGTAATCTTTAAAAAAATCTATAAAAAATTTAGAGGCGTTTTCACTAATAAGTTGTTTGTGCCTTTGCGCGGTAATTTTTTTTATAGCAAGCAAACTATCTAAGGTTTTCTTTTTGAAGTTTTTAAACCACTCATCGTACGTACACCCAAAAGTGGTACCGTTTTCTTTTCTTGTAAGCGCTACCGTTACACCTTTTTCTTGCAACATGTTTTTTAAAACACCGGCTGTTTCAAAAGTTAGCATTCCCTCTGCAACATCAACGCTATCTTGTTTTAACATAGGAGTATTTTGCTTGGTAAAATGCAAAAACTTTTGCTCGATATGCGCCATATTTAAATTACCTGCCATGTGACCGGGATCGATAATTATTTTCAATTCAGATAGATTTTTTTTAACTGAATTTCTTGTAGGTGCTTTATATTTATCAAAGGCAGATTTGTTTAAATAAATTTTCTCCAGCGAATCTTCAGGCAATGTTTTTAATAAAAGAGCCATTTTTTGCCAATCATCTTTTACAAGCACAAATATGATTTGCTTTTGGGTGTTGTAAAAAATAATTTTATCCGATTCAATTTGCACCAGTGTATTTAAACTTCCGTGGTAATTAATATAATTATCGAACCTTTTTTTTACTTGCTGATACGTTTGGGCACAACTAATAAACTGCAAAAACAAAAAAAGAAGTACAACCTTAAAACGCATAGCTAAAAATACATTAACCCATAAATTAAATAGTATGGTATAAAAATTAGTTTCTAACACAAAAGCGTTAAACATTTTGTAAACTTGCAACGTGGTACAAGCATTTCTATATATTATAAAGCGAAATAAATTTTTCGCACTTATTAATGCGTTATTTCTGCTGATATATTCGCTTATATGTTTTGTAAATCATTATAATTTTAGAACCTATTCGCTCGATTTAGGCATTTATACACGTGCCGTTTACGATTATGCACATTTTCATTTTAATTATGCCGAAATTTTTAAAGTGCAAAAAGAAAACATTTTAGGCGATCATTTCGACCCCATACTTATTCTCATTTCACCTCTTTATTATATTTTTGGCACCTATGTATTGCTGGTTGTTCAGGTAGCTTTTATTCATGTAGGTGCTATTGGTGTTTACAAGGTTGCCATGCAACAACTGCAAAACAAAAAGCTTGCCCTTATAACAATAGCATCTTTTTTATCATTTTATGGCGTATTTAGTGCCTTATCTTTTGATGTACACACCAATGTTTTTGCAGCCATGTTAATTCCGTGGTTATTTTATTTTTTTATGCATGCCAAATGGCGAAATGTATTTATTGTATCTGCCCTTATTTTATTGTGTAAAGAAAATATGGCGCTTTGGCTTATTTTTATTGGTTTTGGTTTGGTATGGCTTTATTATAAAGAAAAACAAAAAAGAAATATTGCACTTATCATTAGCTTAATTTCAATTATTTATTTTGTTTGTATTACTATGGTAGTTATGCCTTCTTTAGCGTTAAGTGGCAGCTACGCACACATGCATTACAGTATTTTAGGTAATGGTTTTGGCGAAATTTTAAGTAACCTATTTAAACATCCTTTAGCGGCAATTGCTGTACTATTTAAAAATCATTCTTTAAATAGTACATACAATTACTATAAAATTGAAACGCACATTTTTGTGTTGCTTTCAGGAGGTTTTTTATTGTTTTTAAAACCACAGTATTTGTTAATGCTTATACCTATTTATTTTCAAAAAATGTTTCATAACACCCCTACTATTTGGTCGGTGGCAATGCATTATAATATTGAGTTCGCACCTATACTTATACTTTGTTTTATCACCGTTCTTCCTATCATAAAATCAGAAAAAAAGAAATTACTTTTTTCATGTATCTATTTAATTTTAAGTGTGGCCGTAACTATTCGTTTATGCGATCACACCATAGGCTTTGTAGATAAAGCCCGTATACGTTTTTATCAAGTAGATCATTATCAAAGCGATTTTGATACTCAGGTAGTTTATTCCGACCTAAAAAAAATTCCTACAAATGCAGTTGTAAGTGCCGAAAACATGTTTGTACCGCATCTTACCGATAGAAAAATGGTATACCAGTATCCTATTGTAAAAAACGCACAGTATATTTTACTGTCAGACGACGACCATTCATATCCATTAGCTACCGATAAAATGTTAAAACAAATAGACAGTTTGCGCTCATCGGCAAATTGGCATCTTTTGCCGACAAATAACCATGTTTATTTGTTTGAAATAGTTGAAAAACATTAAATTAGCACCAAATCAAACAACTTATGAAAAAGTTACTTTTTCTTTCATTAAACATTCTCATAGGCACATCTTTATTTGCTCAACAAGGCAAAGATGGCGCAGGTAATATAACCACAGCAAATACTATTGTAAATAATGTAAGTACAACGCTTACTTCTAATGCCGCCATAGGCACTACAACTATTGCTGTTGCTTCGGTTGCAGGTTTATCAGCCGGAGATTTACTATTTATTATGCAGGCGCAAGGAGCTACCGTACACGATTCTACCAATTATTGGGGAAACCCGAACGATGCTCTGCCAAACGATACCAGCTCTGGTAAGGTAACAAAATATAACGGAGCAGGAAATAATGAATTCGCTGAAATAAATTCTATTGTAGGAAACGTTATAACCCTAAATTGTACATTAAGCGACAGCTTTAGGGGTGGTAGTGTAACCTTAGGCAGTATTACAACGCAGGTTATACGTGTGCAGCGTTACACTTCATTAACATTATCAGGAGCCGGTTCCATAACTTGTAATACTTGGAATGGTGCAACAGGTGGGGTTGTTGTTATCGAAGTTCAGGGCAACACAACCCTTGCTGCCGGTACATCTATTACTGCAAGCGCAAAAGGTTTTAGAGGGGGCTCTCCTATATGGGCAACGGGTTTTGGTTCTACAAGTACAGGACATAATTACGGAAGTCCCTCTGCTAATAATGGAGCACACAAAGGTGAAAGCATTGTAGGGGACACAAATCAATATAAAAAACAAGTGTTACTTGTCCCATCTGTTGCACCTGCTACACCTACTCTTTCTCCAACCGGTAATATGGACCCTCCTTCTGAGTGGTGGAATTCAACACCACTTGCTATTTGTAAAGCAAATGTGGCTAATGGCGGAGGAGGAGGAGATGCTATGAATTGCGGCGGCGGCGGCGGATCTAACGGCGGCTCAATAGCACTATGGAATGGAATGGGAAACCCAGATATAACCACATCTGCCAGTTATACTACTTGCTGGGCTCTTGAACCAACTACACCCGCAAATGGCACAGTACGCCCAACCTCATCTTCCGGTGGTGGAAGAGGGGGCTATGCTTTTTCTGCTCATTCAACCCCTATATACGCAAGTGCAGACCCCACTATAAGCGGGCCAAACGCTTTTACAGGAACTGTAAGTATTTGGGCTGGTGACGACAGGCATAATGATGGAGGTTGGGGAGGAATTCCATTAGATTATTCTACCGGAAAAATATTTTTAGGTGGCGGTGCCGGTGCCGGAGATGGTAACGATGGTCATGCCAGCCCCGGAGGTAACGGAGGGGGAATTATTTACTTAGTAAGCTATGGTACTGTTACAGGTGCCGGACAAATTATTAGCGATGGGGGCTCTCCGCTACCAACCAGTTCTTTTCATGGTACCAGTGGAGATGATGGCGCGGGCGGCGGCGGCGGCGGCGGAACAATCCTAATTAAATCGGTTGGTACAATTTCTTTAACGGCAGCCACTCCTATTTCGGCACAAGGTGGTAAAGGTGGGAACCAAGATAATAATACTGCTAATAATGATGCTTATGGTCCGGGCGGCGGCGGCGGCGGCGGTTATGTTTCTATATCTAATGCAGTTACCGGTGTAAATATAAACGGTGGGGCAAATGGTTTAGTTACCGGCAGCAACACGTCAAGCATAAAAACTAAATTTCCACCAAATGGTGCTACAGGTGGCGGTGTAGGAAGTTCAATACCATCAATTGCTCCTTTTTATTTAACAGCAAAAAATGATACGGTTTGCCCATCAAGCACGGCTTCTTTATCTGTTACAGTAAATGGTACTACCCCAAGCGGCCTCTCGGTTGAGTGGTACACAGTAGCTACCGGTGGCACTCCGGTTTCAAGCAGTGCTTCTTATACTTTTACATCGCCTGCTACAGCAAATACATATACGTACTATGCAGGTACTTGCCCCGGCACGTATCGCATTCCGGTTATTTTAGTGGTAAATTCTTCCAGCCCTCCAACAGTAACTGTTACCGCAACAAATACAACAGTGTGTTCTGGCACAAATGTTATACTTACTGCAAGTACTACTGCAACATCATACACATGGAGTGCCAATGCAGGAAGTGTTAACACAAGTACTGCCTCGGTTAACCCAACTACTAACCCAACAACCTATACAGTTATAGTTGCTAACACAGGTGCATGTGCCGGTACAAATACAGCCAGCATAAACATAAATGTAATTCCAGCTCCTACAATAACTATTACACTAACAAGTTATAGTATTTGTTCAGGTATAAATGATACACTCAAAGCAAGTGGCGCCACTACATATACCTGGAGTAGTAATGCAGCAAGTGCAACTACAAGTAGCGTTTCTGTATTACCAACAAGTACCGGTGTTATAACCTATTCGGTAATTGGAAGTAACGGTGGTACCTGCTCATCTACACAAACCGCTACTATAAATGTTACAGCAACACCTACCATAACTATATCTCCTGCAAATGCAACTATATGTACAGGCTCAAGTACAACTTTTACCGCAAGCGGTGCAACCACTTCCTATTCTTGGAGTACAAGTGCAACAACAAATACCGTTTCTGTTTCTCCAACAAATAACGCAACTTATACCGTTACAGGTTATAATAACACTTGTTCAAATACACAAACAGTTTCGGTAACAGTTAGTTCTTCGGTTACTCCAACATTAATGATTAATGCAACAAATACTACTATATGTTCAGGTACAAGCGTTACACTTACGGTAAGCGGTGCAACATCTTACACATGGGGTGCCAATGCGGGCAGTGCTACTACAAATACTGTTTTAGTTACTCCAACAAGTAACACAACTTATACTGTAACAGGTGCTAATACAGGTTCATGTGCCGGTACAAATACGGCCAGTATAAGCATAAATGTAAATTCGTCGCCAACCGTAACTATTACACCGAGTGGCAACACCACATTTTGCAATGGGGGTAGTGTAACCTTAACATCAAGTAGTGCAGTAAATAATGTTTGGAATAATACCGGCAGTACCGCACAAACAATTACTGTTACCACATCCGGAGTTTATACGCTCACAACTACTGCATCAGGTTGTCAAGGATTTGATACTATAACGGTTAACGTTAAAAATAATCCGCCAACACCCGTAGTAAGCGATACTACTATTACCGAATGTCAAAACAGCATCCAAACCATTCATTTTAACCATTCAGCTGGTAGTACAGTTATTATCTATAATGCAGCGGGGCAACTTCAACCGCTGCCTTTTAAACCAACAACCGTAGGTACAACTACATACATAGCTCACGATAGTTTAAATAGCTGTGTAAGTGCTACAAAAAATATTACCATAAAAATAAATGCAGCACCAACTACTGCACCTACTGTTACAACACCTGTAACTTATTGTTATGGGCAAACTACTGATACGCTCCAAGCCCTCCCAACAACAGCAGGTGGTTATTTAATTTGGGAAGATGTTAACCATAACGTGCTAACTACACCACCAACTCCATCACCTTCAAGTACTATTCCGGGTACAACAACTTATTACGTATATCAAAGCACCTATTATTGCCCCAGTAATATATACGACTCTATTCAAGTTATAGTTTTAAATAAACCCAACGCCAATTTTACTACAACACCTTCTACCAGCATTTCCTTAGGGCAATCGGTTTCTTTTGCTCCTGTTCAAACAACAACAGCAAACACCTATTATTGGAATTTTGAGGATCCAGCGGCTCCTCAAGCCAATACATCTTCAATTACACTCCCTTCTCACGCCTATAGTGTTGCTGGTTCATACTGCCCTAAATTAATTGTCACCAACTCATTAGGCTGTAAAGATTCTACCACACTTTGCTTAGATATTTCAACCAATGTAAGCTTATCTATACCAAATGTATTTTCGCCTAATGGTGATGGAATAAACGATTTCTTTTCGGTGAAATCAACCGGAATTACTACTTTGAGTTGTGATATTTTTGATCGTTGGGGATTAAAATTATACACCTGGAATGGAGTAAGCGGATACTGGGATGGCACCGAAAAAAGTGGCAAAGCTGTTGATGGCACCTACTTCTATGTAATTCAAACAACCGACGTGCAAGGTGTTAGCCAAACCAATAAAGGCTTTATAGAATTAATACGATAAATAAAAAAGCCCCTAATCAATTGATTAGGGGCTTTTTATTACTACTTAAAAAGGTTTTTTATTTTACTAATAGTTGTTTTACTAAATCTGATACAGCTTTACCATCTGCCTTGCCGGCTAATGCTTTAGTAGCAGCGCCCATTACTTTACCCATATCGGCAGGAGATGTTGCACCAACCTGTGCAATAATTTTTTCTACTTCTGTTTTTAGTTCTTCGGCCGACATTTGTTTCGGTAAATAAGCTTCAATTACATCAGCTTGTGCAATTTCTACTTCAGCTAAATCTGCACGATTTTGTTTGGTATAAATGTCTGCCGTTTCTCTACGTTTTTTTACTTCTTTCTGTAAAGCTTTGGTAGCACTTTCTTCGGTCAATCCTTCTGCCGAAGTTTTTAATAATAACACAACCGATTTCATAGCACGTAAAGCGTCTAATTTTTTAGCATCTTTTGCCAACATAGCTGTTTTTATATCAGCGTTTAATTTTTCTTCTATCATAATTAAATTTTTATTGAAATTAAATTCCTCTTACAATCCCGTCTTTTTCATTATTAATAAAGTCAAGTATTTGTTTGCGCTCCGGTGTATCAGGACAATCAATCTCAACCATCTCAACAGCTTTGGTCATGTTATAACCGCGCACAAAAATTATACGGTAAATGTCTTCGATGTTTTTTATGCTTTCTTTAGAAAAACCACGACGGGTTAAACCAACAATGTTTACACCAATATATTGCAGCGGTTCGCGTGCCACACGAATAAAAGGCGGAACACTTTTGCGTATTTGAGAACAGCCTGCAACGAAGCTATGCGCACCAATAGTTATAAATTGCTGGGCGCCGCTAAGACCTTCAATAATAGCATAGTCTTCAATTACTACGTGTCCTGTAATGCCAACATAACCTGCAACAATAACATTATTACCAATTAAACAATCGTGCGCTATATGTGCGTAAGCCATAATTAAACAACTATCACCAACTCTGGTTGCCATCTTATCGGCTGTGCCTTTGTTTATGGTAACATACTCTCTTATAGTTGTGTTATTGCCAATTATGGTTAAGCTGGGCTCCCCTTTATATTTTAAATCTTGAGGAACACCACTAATAACAGCTCCCGGAAATATTTTGCAATTAGTACCAATGCGCGTGCCATCCATTAAAACAACATTAGGTCCAACCCAAGTGTTGTCTCCAATAACTACATCAGCAGAAATACTGGTAAAAGGCTCAATGGTAACATTGTTACCAATTTGCGCTTTTGGATGTATGTGTGCAAGCGGTGAAATCATATTTTTATCTATAGTGAGATTATGCACTTTGTACTTCAGTTACTTTTTTTTCTACTCCACGCACTTTAACTATTTGCGCCATCATTTCAGCTTCGGCAACAACTTTATTACCTACATACGCTGTACCTTTCATGTGACACATGCCTCTTCTAATGGGTGCTGCTAATTCCATTCTAAACACAACCGTGTCGCCCGGAACCACTTTTTGTTTAAACTTAGCATTATCAATTTTCACAAAATAGGTTTGGTAATTCTCCGGGTCTGGCACCGTTTTTAAACACAACATGCCACCTGTTTGTGCCAAGGCTTCAATAATAAGAACACCCGGCATTACAGGCTCATCAGGGAAATGCCCTTGACACCAAAACTCATTAAACGTAACATTTTTTACACCTATAACATACTCCGGTGTAAGCTCCATAATTTTATCTACCATTAAAAAAGGATAACGGTGTGGCAACACTTTCATTATATCGGTTGTGGTATATAAAGGTGCCGCCGATAAATCTAATCGAGGCAAATTACCTTCACGTTTTTCTTTTTTAATAAGGTCTTTTATTTTTTTTGCAAACTCTACGTTACCTGCATGCCCAGGGCGTGCAGCCAACACATGTATTTTTAACGGACGGCCAACAAGGGCTAAATCTCCCACAATATCTAATAATTTATGGCGAGCAGGTTCGTTATAAAAATGAAGTTTGGTATTATTTAAAACACCACGTCCTTTTACTTCCATGGTTTCTTTATGAAACACTTTACGCAGGTAATCCAATTTTTCTTTAGGAACTTCTTTATCTACTAATACAATAGCATTATCTAAATCACCACCCTTAATTAAATTGTGTTGAAGTAACATTTCAAGCTCGTGCAAAAAAACAAAGGTGCGGCAACGAGCAATTTCTGTTTTAAATTCTTTTAGGCTATACATGCCCGCATGTTGCGTACCAAGCACTTCACTATTATAATCAACCATCACCGTAGCACGAAAAGTATCTTGTGGAACAGCAAGCATTTCTACCTGCTTAACAGGGTCCTCAAAACTTAAATTTTCTTTTAAGGTAAAATATTCACGCTCCGCGTTTTGTTCAACAATTTCAGCAGCTTCTAATGCCTCTATAAATTTAATAGAACTGCCATCCATAATAGGCATTTCGGGTGCATCTACCTGTATCAGGCAATTATCAATTTCTAAACCACGTAGAGCTGCTAACACATGCTCTGTAGTATAAACACGTGCGCCGTTCTGCTCTAAAGTTGTTCCACGAGATGTATCAACTACTAAATCAGCATCAGCCTCAATAATGGGTTGCCCTTCTAAATCGGTACGCTGAAATTTATACCAATGATTTTCAGGGGCAGGGTTAAATGTAATGGTAACTTTTTTTCCGGTATGTAAGCCAACTCCTGTAAGAGATACAGCTTTTTTAATGGTACATTGTTTTTCGGTCATGGTAAATTTATTTACTTACACTTAGTTGTTTTTCTAATTCACTTATTTTTTGAGAAAGTTTTGGCAGCTTGCGGAAGATAACATAACAACGTTGAAAATCGCCAAGTGCCATGGCAGGAGAACCTTGTAATACTTCGCCTTCGTTTTTCACATTATGCCCAACACCTGTTTGTCCGGCAATTTTTACACCATCGGCAATTTTTAAATGCCCAATAAGACCTGCTTGTCCGCCAATCATACAATTTTTACCAACTTTGGTAGAACCTGCAATAGATGCGCTGGCAGCTATAACGGTGTTTTCCCCTATTTCAACATTATGTCCTATTTGAATAAGGTTATCTAATTTAGCTCCTTTACGAATGATGGTTGAACCCAACGTTGCACGGTCGATAGTGGTATTAGAGCCAACTTCAACATGGTCTTCAATAATAACGTTACCTATTTGCGGTATTTTTTTGTAATTATTTTCACTGTTTGGCGCAAAACCAAAACCATCGGCACCAATAACCACACCTGCATGTATGGTGCAATCAGCTCCAATTACACAATCGCTATAAATTTTTGCTCCGGCATAAATGGTAGTGTTATCGGCTATTTTGGTGTTATCGCCCACAAAAGCATGTGGGTAAATTTTTACGTTATTGCCTAAGGTTACATTTTCACCTATGTAGGCAAAAGCTGCCACGTAACAGTCTTTACCAAGTTTTGCACTTTGTGCTATGTATGAGGGTTGCTCAACCCCTTTTTTATCGTTTTTTACTTGATTATACATTTCGAGTAACTGGGCAAAACTTCCGTAAGCATCCTCAACACGAATAAGCGTGCAAGTTGATTTTACAGGCCTGTCGAGTACCA
>JABDDQ010000008.1 GCA_013287545.1 Bacteroidota bacterium
CCGAGCTTGATAAGGAAAAAGAAAAGGAGTACAAATCGGAAGGGAACCATGCAGCTAAAAAAGAAGAGAAAAAACAGGTAAGAGCTGATGAGGCCAAAGCCAAAGCTGATAAGGACCAAGAGAAAGCTGATAAATCAGTTAAAAGACACGAGTAGATTTAAATGCTGCGTTGTAGCAAGTAGAAATTACTAATTATAAAAAAGTCCTGCAATTGCAGGACTTTTTATTTATCTATACAGAAAGATGAACCAACCACCAGCTAAAAATCTGTATTTGATATTTGAGAAACTATTTTTTGACGGGGATTTTTTGCATATTTTTTTCGACGGTGTGTTTGCTTGCGCAAACCAATAACAAAAGCAATAAACCCGTGCGTTTATAATTTACCACTGTATTGTATATTGATTTTAAAAACACCAACCTAAAGTTTATTAATAAAAATGCTTTAAGACGGTTAAGGATTTATTTGAATGGTGAGCGTCTCCAAATTTCCTTTAAGGTGTTCGTCTGTTTGCTTAACTACGATGCAATTTACATGATGAAAGATGCAAAGCCAAATTTTTTTCGACAATTTTTTTTCGGGATATTTTTACAGTCTGTTATAAAAATTATATTGCCAAACAGTTACTTATACACATAATATATTGTTAATTAATTAGTTACATGATATTACAATATATTTATTGATGAGGAAAATTTGTAAAAAACGTTAAAACACTCTACAGAATGTTTTTTAGACTAAACCTTTTACCAACATTTGTATCTAACAAAAAAACAAAACTAAAAAAATGAAAAAAACATTCGTTAAAATTTCAGCCTTATCAATAGCAATGGTGGTGTTGGCTACATCATGTTCAAAAACAGGTCCAACGGGTCCGGCAGGTGCTAATGGTGCTAATGGGTCTGCAGGCCCTAACCTAAGCGGTAGCTTAGAAGGTGTAGTTTCGTTGTACGATGTTAGTGGCTCTAAAGTAGTATCAACAACGGCACTTGCCGGCGATACAATAGTACTTACTAATAATAGTAATGGTACAGCTTGGAAAACAGCTACAAGTACAACAGGGTCGTACACCTTTGCTAATATTACTACAGGCACTTATAGCATGACTGTTACCAAACCAGGTTATGGTTCGGTTATAGCACAAGGCATACAGTTTGCAGGCGGTGGTAATGCAGATAGAAATTTTGCCTTAGGAGCAATTCCTACAACGGGTGTAAGCTCAGTGGTAGCTGTTGATACAACATATGCAAGTACCGGTGTAAATTACATAAAAATAAGAGGAGGTGTAACTGCAACATCAGGCGGAAGCACCGTTATTGTATTTGTATCGTTACCGTACCTTAGCTACGGAAGTACTACGGTTGGTAATTTTTCGGCTTCTTACACAGTAGCCGTAGCACCGGGTACAAGTGCATATAAAATACTTATACCAACTGCCGATATGTATAACTACGGTTTTGCAAGTGGCAACTCTGCTTATTTTGCTACCTGTATTCTTGGTGGTACTACAAGTACTTCAAGCTACGCAGATTGGGCAACCGGGCAAACAGTTTATACCGCACTTAGCCCTTCTACCGTTGCAACAACTACGGTACAGTAATTAAGTTATAATATTAAAAAAATATTGTACATTTATTTATTATAAACAACTACAAAATTATTTTTATGAAAAACAACCTAAACCTATTATCTTTTTTTGTGCTTAGTATTTTACTTGGCGGTGCGTGTACCAAAAACAATAGCACTACTCCGGGTGGCCCTGCCAGTACAAATAGTACTACCATAACCCCATCAACAGCCACAAGTTATTTTGGTATTTTAAATATTACATCGGCACAAACAGTACAACAGGGTACCTCTTTATATCCGGCAATTAATATTTGTTCAGCGTATTTTTCTAACACAGCAGTGCCTGATATTACGCCATCTACTTTTGTTAAAGTAGATAGCCTGAGTTTAAATGGTAGAAGGTTTAAATTTTCGGGTTACGAATATCAAGATACTACGTATCAAATTACTTACCCGTCTGCTACTTGGCACGTAACAGGTTTAGCTGTTATACCATCGTTTACGTATACAAACGCTACGCCATTGCCAACTTTTACAGGCTACGCTACGTTGCCCGATACAATACACATTAACCAGCAACTAACCGTTGCAGTTACAGGTGTAACAGGCAGCGACCAAACAAATGTTATAATAAGCGACGGAAGCAATGCAAGTGGGCATACGGTTAGTCAAGTATTAGGAACAGGTGCAACATCGGTTACGTTTCCGGCATCGTCGTTATCAAGTCTTACAACAACAACTACCACAACTTCAAATGCTTTTATTAATATAAACTGTATAAAAAACAATGCACAAGCTGTAAATGGTTTGCCTTTTAATTTTCAGTTAAGCTATCAGCTAAATAAAACTATTTATATAAAGCAATAATTAAAAAACTTAACTACTAAGCAGTAGTTGATTTATTTGCTGTTTGTATTTGCGTTTTTTTACATAACGAAATTTATAATCGCGAAGTATTTGACGAATATCAAACCAGGCTCCGTAAGAATAATAAAAGCCGTTGAAGTTTAGTGTAGAATTTTTTTCGGATGTAAAACGATAACCTACCATGCCAATAATGCCAATCCACTTGGTGGGTTTAAAAGCCAGCAAGGGCCCTATACCACCTACTAATAAACCTGCTGATTTATCGGCCAAAAGTTTGTTGGTGTTTACATCGTAATATTTAAAATCGTAAGTGCCTAACCCAATTTCCGACTGGATATCGATTTCCCAAAAGCGTTTATCGAGAATTGTGTATTGGTAAAAAAAAGTGCCATAATCCATATCAAGCGTACGATTGACCGGAATATTTTTATCGGTTTTGGTTTTAACTTGTTGTTTAGAGCTTGAAGTAATGTTATACCCACCAAGTCCAAAAACATGCCTGTCGTTTACAAGTACACCAAGCTGCAAACCATTAATGTTGATAGACTGGTTACGGATGAAAGAATTACGTTGGTCTAAATTTATGTAAGGGCGGTATTTTTGAGGGCGATATATATAGGTGCTATCAACTTTTAGTTGGGCGGTTAACGAATCTTTTATATGCTGTTTTTCGGGGCTGAGATTTTGCGCCCCCAACGTAGTTTGCAGTAGTATAAAAAGCGCTATAATTATGTACTTACTCATACTACATGTAACAATTAGACTTTTAAATTAAGCAAAGGTTTAAAATTGAGCAAAAAGAACGGTTTTTAACCATAAAAACCCTCGAATTTATGTCTTTTTTTGTAGAAAATAAGCGACAAACTGTAGAAAAGGGCTAATAAAAGTTAAATATATAACGTTTAAAACAGGTTTTTTTGTTTTTTTTTATTGAGGCTGGACAAAAGAATATATCTTTAGCAAAATTTTTAAACTAAATAAACAATGAAAAAACAATTATTTACACTTGCACTTGGTGTTTCCAGCCTTGCTGCATTTAGCCAAGCATCTACAATTTGGCAGCCTTATAATTCAAACTTAGCTCCGGCTAACTCTATAGGCCAGTTAAGTGTAGTTGATACAAACACTGTATGGGGTTTAGATGGCTCTTCGTACAATATGTTTACAAGAACTATTGATGGAGCAAATTTCCACGCAGGTAAATTTAACCCAGATACAAGTACGTATCAAGGTGCATCAATTTCGGCTGTAGATGCTAATACTGCTTATATTACTGCTTTTAGAAAAGCACAAACTGCAACTAACGCAGGTCAAATATTAAAAACTACCAATGGTGGTGCTACTTGGACTAACATGGTAAATACCGGCATGTATACAGGTTCAACTACTGCTTTTATTGATTGGGTTCATTTTTGGGATGCTAACAACGGTTTAGTTTTTGGTGACCCTAATGGTAGCAGTGCCGGTGGTGCTACTGCTATGTGGGAAATTTACCGCACACATGATGGTGGAACTACATGGACTCGTGTAGCAGATGCTAATGTACCTACACCTCTTAATGGTGATGGTGGATTAACAAGTTCTTATACAACTTACAAACATTTTATGTGGGCCGGTACCTTTAACGGTTTAGTTTTAGCATCATCTGATAGCGGAAAAACTTGGACTTACTCTAATGGCACTAACGGTTCAATTGGAATTGATGGTGGTTGCGATGGTTTAGCTTTCAGAGATTCTATACATGGTTTAGCTTGGGGTCTTAATACAACAGGCGGCGTTCCAACTGTAATTCGTACATCTGATGGTGGTGCAACCTGGACTCCGGTAACTATGGGTACTTCGGTAGGTTTTGGTACTATGTGTACTATTCCTAAAACTAAAGGGTATATGGCAGTTGGTGCTGATAGCGCAAGTTATTCTACTTTCTCAGCTACAAGCCCGGTTTACACATCAGTAACTTATGATGATGGTGCAACTTGGAATGTTTTAGAATCAGGTACTGCAGGTGATGATGCCGTAAGAATGTTAAGTGTACAAATGGTTGACTCATTAAACGGTTGGGCAGGAAACTTTTCAGATACTACTATGCCTCATGGTTTAGGTGGTGCTAACAGATTTCATTTAGGTCACAAAACAGGATGCCCTATTGGCATTACTGCTCATTCATCAAGCACTCCATTTAACGTGTGTGCCGGAAGTGCAATTACACTTACTGCAAGTGGTTTAAACACCTATACTTGGAGCACAAGTGCAACAACCGCAAGTGTTTCTGTATCTCCTACTGTTACTACTACTTATAGCGTAGCAGGAACTACAACAGCAGGTTGTGCAAACTACGATGCGTTTGATGTTACTGTAATAAGCGGTACTGTTACAACAACTGCGCCATCTCATACAATTTGCCCTGGTAGCAACGTAACATTACACGTTTCGGGTGCAACTACATATAGCTGGTCACCTTCAACAGCTTTAACTGTTACTACAGGTACGGCTTCGGTTGCCAGTCCAACTGCGGCAATTACATATACTGTAATGGGCATCGATAATTTTTGTCCTTTAACTCCTGCAACAATTTCAATTGCTATGAAAGCAGTTCCTAATTTAACTGTAACAGCAAGTTCTTATTCTGTTTGTGGTGCAGTTGGTTCATCTACTTTATCAGCAGCAGGTGCTAACACATACACTTGGACTACCGGTGCAGGTACAACTATATCAACAACTTCAACTACTGTGGTAAGCCCTGTATCTACAGGAACTGCTACATCTTATATGGCAACCTACACTATTACAGGTAATGGTACAGCTACTACCAATTGTACATCTAAAAGCACTATTACATTAACTGTAACTGCTTGTTCTGGTATCGAAGATTATTCAAGCACAAGCCACGTATCAGTTTATCCTAACCCATCTAATGGTTTAGTAACTGTTAGCTTAGCTAATATTGAAGCAAATACTGCAATGTATGTTACAAACATGATTGGCCAACAAGTTGTAAGCGCAACTTTAAAAGACCTAAACACTAACTTTGATTTTAGTGCTTTAAACAAAGGTGTTTACTTTATTACCGTAACTAACGGAAATAGCAAACACGTTGAAAAACTGATTATTCAGTAATTAAATAAAACTTTAATGAGTTTAAAAGGAGCCTTCGGGCTCCTTTTTTTTGTGCTCTATGCAAAATGTTATTACTTGTGGGTGAATAACACTAACAAGAGCAGAGAATAATGCTTAATTAAAACTTATACCCAATATTTATTGCTGCGGTTATATATCCGCTTGGGTCTCTATTCCCTCCTATATCACCTTGTATAACTTTGGTTCCCAAAGATTCTTGCACACCAAAACCCAGTATGCAATCAATAACTAATTGGTTACATATATAAAATTGAACTCCGTTTACAAGCCCACAGCCCATAAAGTAATCTATATATTCATCACTATGTGAGAAGGATGGATTATTTTTTTGATACAATGTATATTGTTGAGTTGAATGTAATGTGCCATACATGCCAAAAGCACCAACATAATAACCAGAATGGGGGCGTTTTTTTGAAACAAAAAATTTATAGTGCGCAGAAAGCTGATATCCTTGGTCTGTAGAAGTTATAGACTGAAATGAATTTACGTTTTTACTTGTGCCGGTAAAAAACAACGAATACAATTGCACACTATGGCGTTTAACAAGTAATTTTTCTATGGTAAATGAAATAGCTTTACCATTACCACCATTTACAATATAATATACAACAGGTAAAAGCAAATCTGTTTTTATAACCAGGTTAATTGGTTTTTGGGTTTTATTAACCTTAGTGCTGTCTTGTGCAGAGCATATAGTAGTAATCAATAAAAAGAAGAGGAGTACTTTTTTCATTTTATAAATATATGTTTATTTGGTGTTAGTGGTAATTTTCTGTTAGAAAAGAGATTGCTTCGTCGTGCCTCCTCGCAATGACAAAATAAAAAAACCGTTGCATTTTCATACAACGGCTTTTGTTTTTAATTAGAATGGTTTACTCGCTAATTTCTTTACCAGTTACATCAAGTAGTTTTACATCGTAACCAAGTTTTTTAATTTTATCTAGGTTAGTTTGTTTATCGCCTACTATAATAATGTTTACGTTACCGTATGGTAAGTGTTTTTTAGCTAAGTCATTAATTTCTGCTTGCGAAATAGATGATAAAATTTGACTTTGTTTAGCTACATAGCTTCCATCTAAATTATAATCAACCAAACGTTTTAAGAATGCCGCTTTTTGAAATGGCGATTCGTATTTAAGTGCATCGCTTTGGCCCATGCTGCTTTTAGTAAAGCCAAGCTCATCGGCACTTACACCTTTATCGGCATATTTTTTTATTTCGCTCATAAAATCAACTACCGAGCTATCGGTTGTGTTGGCACGTACTGCGGCACTCATTACAAAAGTACCGTCGTATAAGCCACCATTAAACGTGCCGCGTGCGCCATAGGTAAAGCCACGTTTTTCGCGTAATAATAGGTTTAGGCGGCCATTAAACGATGCGCCAAAAGGGAAATTCATAATGCTTGATTTGTAATAATCTCCGGTAGCATCGTAAGGCATGGCTATACTACCAATACGAATTTCTGACTGCGGTGCCGCTTTTTTATCGATAAAATAAACACTTGTTTTTGCAATAGCAGGTACCACAGGCTCAGGTGCTTTGGTAACTTTTACATTAGCCCATTTGCTTAAAAATTGCAGCTTAGGCATTAGTTGTTGCTGGTTTAAATTACCCACCACCATTACTTTTGTTTGCGATGGCGATAAGTTAGATTTATAATAAGCTTTTACATCATCTAAGGTTATCATAGCAATAGTTTCTGCGGTACCGGTAGTTGGCAAAGCCATAATGTTGTTTGTGCCATACAGTATGCGGGCAAATTGTTGGTCGGCAATGGCACTTGCACTTGTTTGTTGCTGTTGCACAACATCTAACTGTTGTTTTTTAGAACGGTCGAAATCTTCCTGACTGAATTTTGGTTTATACAACATCTCTTCCACAATAGCCAGGGTTTTATCTACGTTTTCGGTAAGGGTAGAAATGTTTAAAACAATTTCGGTTGAGTTGCACGATACATCAATATCAGAACCCAAAGCTTCCAGCATATCGCTAATTTCTTCGGCAGTATGATTTTGTGTAGCCTCGTTTAAAAGATTAGCTGTTAAGTAAGCTAAACCTGCACGGGTCATGTTTTCGAAACGATGCCCAGCCTGAATAGCTATTTGTATAGACACCTTTGGAATTTCGTTGGTGTAGGTGCCAATAAATTTAATGCCGTTATCAAATTTATCTTGCCAGTATACAGGTACTTTTACAATAGGGTTTTCGCCACCGGCAGGTTTAATGCTTCTGTCAAACGTTTCTTTAAGCGGGGTGTAAGTTAAACCTTTATACTCCGGAGATTCTTGCTGAATGTTACGGTCATACATTTTCCAGTTATCGTCATGCACTTTTAAATCGCCTTTACCTTTAGGCACTACACTTAATATAACACATGGTTTGCCTTTAATATATTTGTTGTATGCAGCCATTACATCTTGCTTAGTAAGCTTTTCAACAGCTTCTAATTCTTTCTTCATGTAATCGGGGTTACCGGTTAAAGTTTGGTACTGCGCCAAAGCAGCTCCTTTACCTTGCACGGTAGTTAGCCTATCAATAAACCCGGCTTTGGTAGATGTTTTGTAACGAGCCAATTGCTCATCGGTTACGCCACCTTTTTTCTCCCAATCAGCTAATATGGTGTTTATTTCTGTTTGCATATCGGCAAGTTTCGCATCCTGGTTAGCACGCACTTGTAACTGAAACTGACCAGATAATTCTCTGTCGTAATTAAATGCACTAACAGCAACCGCTTTTTTAGTTTTAATTAAACCAACTTCGAACGGAGTAGATTTAGAACCTGCTAAAAAATGCGATAGCGCATCCATTGCGGCACTTTCGTTGTTATATACATTAACGCTTGGCCACACCATGGCAATCATAGGGAATTTAATATTATCCTCATACGAAATGTAACGTGTATCTTTAAGTACAGGAGGCATTTTATCCATTGCTTTTACAGCCGGACCAGGACTTATACTGCCAAAATATTTTTGGATTAAAGGAAGAATTTTTTCTGCCGTAACATCGCCCGAAATAGTTAGCGTGGCGTTGTTAGGACCGTACCAGCGCAGGTAAAAACGTTTTAAATCGTTTACATCTACTCTATCTAAATCAACTAAATAACCAATGGTGCTCCAAGAATATGGATGCCCTTCAGGATACAAAGCCTCACCAATTTTTTCTTGTACTAAACCATAGGGACGGTTATCGTAACTTTGTCCGCGCTCGTTTTTAACGGTAGACCTTTGGTTTTCAAACTTTGTTTGCGTAACGCTATCTAATAAAAAGCCCATACGGTCGCTCTCTAACCAAAGGGCGGCTTCTAACTGGTTAACAGGCATCACTTCAAAATAGTTGGTTCTATCTGTATTAGTGCTACCGTTTAATGTACCACCCGATTCGGTTACCACTTTAAAATGTTGCTCATCAGCCACGTGCTTTGAGCCCTGAAACATCATGTGTTCAAAAAAGTGTGCAAAGCCGCTGCGTCCTTCTTGCTCGCGGGCAGACCCAACGTGATACGTAACATCTACATACACAATAGGGTCGCTATGGTCTTCGTGTATAACTATGTTCATGCCATTTGGCAACACGTATTTTTTATACGGAATAACAATTTCGTTATCGCTTTTTTTATCGATGGTTTCAAGCAACTTAGGAGCCCCTGCTGCATCGGTAACCGATTTAGATGAACTTTTTGCACCGGCCTGACCACCTTTTGGCGGGCGTGCAGCCGGGTTTATTTGTGCATTTACTACTACAGTAGATGCTACAAGTGCAATTGATACGTATTTTATTAATTTCATTTTTTTTAGTGATTTTGTACAAAGATAATTTTTTTGAAACGCCACCATAATTTTGATTTAAAAACGGTAATTTATAAGGATAAAGGGTTTTTACAGGTAAACAAAGAAGTATATCTTTGAAAAAAAATTACTCCCCCTGTTTTAATTAGAACAGGTTTATGTGTTATGGATAAGCGAATAGCATTTGTTGTAAACCCAAATTCGGGCCCGCGAAAGAAAGAGAATATTGTTGATGTGATTTCGAGAACGATGTCGGGTAAAACACCTTTTGATATTTTGGTGTGGAACGATAAAAATAATTTTGAAGAAATACGCAGCCAAATAACATCGGGCAAATATACTACCGTGGTTGCCGTTGGTGGCGATGGCACGGTAAACGAAGTAGCCAAAAATGTAGCAAACACTAATATTGCCTTGGGCATTATACCGCGTGGGTCGGGCAATGGTTTGGCACGCACCTTAGGCATACCGCAAAAGGCTGTAGAAGCCATACAACGGGTTGAAACAGGCAGCATTAAAACTATAGACCACGGTTTTATTAACGGCCGTTTTTTTAGCTGCGCGGCAGGCGTTGGTTTTGATGCCCGCATTTGTGAGCTGTTTGCCGGTAGCACAACACGGGGCTTGCTGACTTATGTTAGAATTTCGTTGATGGAATTTTTAACCTACCGGGCTAAAGAATATACCATACAGGCCAATAACGAAACCATTAAAATAAAAGCCTTTTTAATTGCCTTTGCTAATGCCGGACAGTACGGAAACGATTTTTACATTGCCCCGCAGGCTAAAATGGATGATGGTTTAATTAACATTGTTATTTTAAAACCCTTTAATGTATTTAGCGCATGTAATCTTTTTGTTAAGATTTTAACCATGAAGGCACACCAGGCAAAAAGTGTTGTAACTTTCAGTGCAAAAGAGTTTAAAATTAAAAACGAAAGCAAAACAGCAATACATTTTGACGGAGAACCCGGCTTTATTGAAAACGAAATACACGTAAAAATAAGTCCGCAGTCGTTAAAAGTAGTTTGCTAAAATACACACTGCATGAAACACGCAAATATTGTTTGGTTCGAAATACCGGTAAAAAGTTTAGACAGGTCTATTACTTTTTATAGCCAATTACTTAACATTACTATTACCAAGCATACATTATACCAAACCGAATACGGTATTTTTAATAAAGATAAAACCCGCATTGGCGGCTCGTTAAAAGTGCAACCCGATTTGGTTGGCAAAGGAGTAAACTTGTTTTTTTATGTAAACGTTATATCCGATGCTATTGCTATAGCCCTTGCCTGCGGCGGAAAAATAGTTATCGATAAAACACTTTTAAAACAGGTTGATGCACATGGCAAAACTGTATTAGCCCACAATTTAATTGACGACCAAGTAGGCTACTACGCTGAGATACTTGATTGCGAAGGCAACCAAATATCGCTGTACTCGCATTATTAAAAATTACCTAACAATAACCAAGCGTTTACTTCAAACCCTAAAAACATTATTTTGTGGTGGGTCATCGGTATCGTGTTTTAAATTAATTGATGCTTCCATTTTTACTTACTGTATAAAACTCCATAAGGCACTTTATATGGGTTATTATTTGTTTGCTGCTGTTGTGTTACATACATTTTAAAATCGCGTTGTAGGGCAAATGCCGCATTATTAGAGTAGCTGGTTTTTAAAAACCCGCAGTGTTTTATAAATGCCTCAGCTAAGTTTTTAATGCTATCATCCGACTTATTTAATTCAATAGCCAAAGCATGTATAACATTGGTATCCGAAAAATAAAGAGGGAGGCTTATCCCTTCTCTCTTTCTATTACCTTCTATGTTAGTGGCCGTTAATTCACCCTCTGTTGGTCGTTCATTGGTCGTTTGTTGGTCTTTTTTATTTGTGCGAATGGTTATAATATCATTGTTAATAAGGGTTACAACAGTTCCTTTGTTGGTCGTTTTTGTTACAATCTCACGACAACATTCAAGGGTTTTGATGGCCGTCCGCAACTGTCGCCGTGTACAGCCTTTCCACAACACTTCGGTTGTGCCAATTACACATTGTAAAAGTTCTAATTTCATTTTATTATTACGCTCGCTCCACCGTACACGTTCGGCAATAACAAGCATTAGTAACATAGCAAAAGGATGGTTTTCTCGTAACCACCTCGCTTGCTCGCTACGATGTGTAAAATAAAAAGATGTTGATGTTTTTGTACTCATTTTGTAAAGCATTTATTTGCTTTTACAAAATTAGGTAGCACTATATTTTAGTTTGCACTTTGCGGCAAGTATAGCCGTACTATGCGGCAGGATTTTATAATCGCATTCTTATTTATCGTACATTTACTTATACTCTTTACATTATAAATTCATGAATAAATTAGTACTAATAGGCAACGGGTTTGACTTAGCACATGGGTTAAAAACTAAATACACGGATTTTCTTTTATGGTACATTAATAAAGCATTCGAAGCATTTAAATCAAATCATAATTATGATGATGGCTTAATGAAAATGTTTCGACCTATGAATTTTTCAAGAGAAGAACCCGCTTTTTCAACCGTTAAAGAGTTTTTGGAACGAATGACATACTTGTCTAAAAATTATGGATTTACTTATGGATTTCACCACCCATTCTTCACCAGTTTAATTAAAAAGAATCATAAAAATAATTGGGTTGATATAGAAGCGCATTATTATGCCGAATTAACAAGGCTTTATAAAATAACAGAGTCTCCTAATTATTCAGGAGATTTATCTCATCTTGAAAATACAGTAGATCAATTAAACGCGTGTTTTGATTTGATTAAGGCACAATTAATTGAACATTTAACCGAAATAGACAAAGGCACAAAGCAAATAAATACAGAAATCAACAAACATATTTCATCGTTAATTCGATCTACAAAACAGCAGAATGAACAAAATAGGAATACTATAGTTTCATATAAGACAATTCATTTTTTAAATTTCAACTACACTTCTACTATTGAAGAGTATATTGACAAAGACGACACCAAAGATTTTTGTAAAATCAATTACATACATGGTAAACTTGGTGACAAAAACAATCCAATCATATTTGGTTATGGAGATGAAATGGATATGCATTATGAAAAAATTGAAAGGCTTAACTCAAATAAGTTTTTAAAAAACATGAAATCTTTTGGCTATTTCAGAACAAGTAATTATCAAGATTTCTCATCTCTTATGGATTATGGAAATCAGGCTTTTGAAGTTCATATCATGGGGCATTCTTGTGGTCTATCAGATAGGATACTACTCAACAGTATATTTGAGCATCCTAATTGTAAATCAATAAAAATATATTACCATCAAAGAAACGAAACAGAAAATGATTTTTTTGAAAAAACTCAAGAAATATCAAGGCATTTTACGGCTAAAGGAAAAGAAAAAATGAGAACAGCAATAGTATCCTTTCAAGATAGCGCTCCACTAACTACTTTTGTTAAAGGGCAGTAAACTACTTCGGTGTGTAAACCGCTTTTTCTTTTTTGTTTTTATCGTGGTGTACATTATCAAGCTTGTTGCGTGGGTTTTGTACATCAACTTCTTCTTCAAAATTCCAGCGGCTACGGCGGTAAATAAACGCATCGTAACTTAAATCGGGTCCGTAAAACTGGTACTGCTTATCTAAAAAATCTTCTTTAGGTGCCAGGTGGTCAAATACGATCGATTCAGATGTTGGGTTGTAACGCAGCGTCATGGTTAGTTTGGCATTGTACTCAAACATTACACGGCTCGGCATTTTTTTAGGCATTTTAAAAACCGCTTTGCCAAACAAAGGTGTGCCATCTTTTTTAAAACTCAGCACATCAATAAATTTACGCGAGCTAATTTTATCGTTTCCATCCCAACCCAGCAGGGTGTAATAATCTCCGCAAGGTATAATGCTATAGTACAACATGCCAAACCATTTGCTGTTATCACCCACATAGGTTTCCGGGCTTTTTACGGTGGCTGATTTATCACTCAGCTCATACAACTCGTACTTTTTAGTTTTGGGGTGCATGGCTTGTATAAAACCAAAATACGTGTAGGTGCCATCGCTACGCGGCACATCCCACATAACGAAACGGAATTTTTTATCGGGAGACGTTAAGCGTTTTATTTCGGTAAGCGAATCGAATGGATAGTTAAACGACAGTGTGTTAAGCAAAACCTCATCCAGCAAACGAAAAAATTTGGCATTGTTTTTAAACTTGGCACTATCTGTCTTTGCCTGATAGATGCTTTTTTGCATCACCTTCAGGCTATCTTCATATTTTTTAAAATAGGCAACATCTTTATCGCTTAAGTTTTGGGCAAGCGAGGTACAAGTAATAAATAAAAAGTAAGAAATTATAAGAAGTACTTTTTTCATAATACTATAACGCTAAATATAGCAATTTAGTTTATGGTGTAGATACACTAATGGGCAACACCTTGCCATTAAAATACGTGTGACCCGTTAGGGCAAAATTACCGATATAATCGGCCATTTGTTTTGGGTTTAAAGGTGCCTGATAACCCGGGAAGGCCTGCTTAAGCATTTCGGTGTTTACAGCGCCCAAACAAAGGCAATTAGCGTGTATGTTTTTATCTTTTAATTCTTCGGCAAGGCATTCGGTTAACACGCTTAAAGCCCCTTTAGATGAGCTGTAGGCACTCAACCCCGCAAACTTAGCACTGCCCATATAACCACCCATGCTGCTTATGTTTACTATATGCGCTGTTTTGGTAATGCCCATAACATCAATTAACTGCTGGGTAAAAAAGAAGGGTGCCTGCACGTTTACCCTATATGTAGTTTCAAAATCGCTTACCGATATATCGGCAAAAGGCTTGCTAACCAGGGTAGCGGCGTTGTTTATAAGCACGTTTACTTCTTTCGTAGCGGCTTTAACTTTTTGGGCTGCTTTAAAAACAGAATCCATTTCTGTAAAGTCGGCCGAAATTACTTGTAGTTTAGGATGGGTTAATTTTATTTTAGTAGGATTAGAGCTTAGGGCTATAACCTGAGCGTTATTTTCTAAAAAAAAGTTAATTAGTTCCTTTCCTATGCCGCGAGATGCGCCTGTTATTACAACTGTCATGTTTTTGGTTTATATTTACAATCTCCTTACAAAGATGATGAATAAAATAACATTATTAAAAATTGCTTTGTTGTGCAGCGTTTTTTCGTTTGCACAAAATATTGATACAACCCAATATCAAAAAATTACCCCGGGCGATACGGTAAAAAATTATTATAACCAGAATAATAACAACCCAAACGACGGCATACAAAACTACTACCCCAACGACCCAAATAACCAGCAGAACCAAAACCAGCAATATCAGCAACAAAACCAACAACAGTATCCCGGTAACGGAAACGGGCAAAACAGAAACAACCACGTTGCCAAACAAATTCCGCCCGAATCGCCGCTAATGCAAAAACTTTATTTTGGCTGTAACCTGGCAGCACAGTTTTACGGACAAGCCGGCTACAACATTTTTTATTACGACCTATCGCCCCACGTAGGCTATAAAATTGCCGATAAGTTTTCGGCAGGCTTGCAAATTTTGTATAACAACACCATTGAAACCGGTGGCGGCTTTACCGCATCATACAGCGTTATTGGCGGAGGTGCTTTTGCACGCTATTTAATTTTAAAGTGGTTGTTTTTGCAGGTTGAGTACGATGTGCTAACTACACCACCTAATAGTTATTTTGGTCAAAAACGCAACATAAGCGACGAAAAAATTGGCGGTGTTGGTTTTAAACGCAACATCACCAATAAATTTAGTTACTACATTTCTATACTATACGATTTTGCCGCCGAGCCTCAATCGCCTTACTATTACAACCCAATAATTTATAGGGTTGGTATTTCGTATAATTGGTAGAGTTTTATAATTAGCTTCTGTCATTTTGAAGAAGGCACGACTGAGAAATCTGTTGTTAGGTGTAGAGTATTTAATTGCCTTTAAACATCTCTTATAAATTATATAATATATTTAGTAAAAGCTTAAGTCTAAAAAACAACCGGTAATGCCATCCAAAACCTATTTACTAATACTGCTTTTAACCGCCACGCAATTAATTGGCCAAACAAATACGTTTCATCTTCAAAACAAAAACAACTTAATTGAAATTGACAACCAATTGGCATACAGTGGTTACAAGCAACTAACAAAAACAAACGATAGTGTTAGTGTTCAGCAAAAACATTGCTCTGTAATACAAATAACCACTCTTTTAGATTCTCTGCGTAAAGCAGGCTATATAGATAAAACTCCCAAAAACATCAGCAAATTAAAATACCAATGCAAATTAAACCTGATAAATAGCACCTACTTTAGTCGCGATACCCTTAAGAATAATGTAATAGATAGCATTTATACTATTGATGTTGAGCTAATTTTTAATTACAACAAGCAAAAAATTAATAAAACCGTTACCTACTTTACATTATACACGCATTATACAAAAACCGAACTTCAACAACTATTTACAACCTATGCTCTATACGATTTAAATTATTTTAAACGTTCAAATATATACGTGCTTAAAATTGATTTTTCGTTTGCACGTTTTCAAGGCAAAAACAAAAGCACAGGTTTATCTATTCAAGAAATATATTTTTAACTCTCTATTCATTTATTTAACATTAAATTTACCTAAGCTACACAAGGAAAAATGAGTAAAAAGGGTACCTTTGCTGTATGGTTGATTATAAGAGGGAGGCGAGGAACAAAACAATACGTAAGCTTGTTATAACGTTTTGTATACTATTTTCAATTTTGCTAATTTATTTAATGCTTAAGTAGCCAATTGCCTTTGGTTTTAGAGGAAATTTTTTTTCAAAAAAAAATAAATTTACTTTTTTAATTTATTTCTTTTAGTAGTTTTGCGCTCTAAATAATTTAAACAAATCAACAAAATGAAAACACTAAAAATTACAGCCATTGCCCTGTTTATGGTAGTTACTAACGCATTATGTGCGCAATCAGAAGTAAAAGAACTTAGCATAGAAGAAAGGGTTAAAGCAGAAACTACCGAGTTAGTAAACAAACTTAACCTAACACCTGCTCAAGAAAAAACAGTATCGAACGCAGCTTTAGATCGTGCTAAACAAATGGAAGCCGACAAAGAAAAATACAAAGGTGATAAAGAAGGTTTAAAAACAGCTCGTAAAACAAGCAACACAACGTTTGAAACAAGTGTAAAAAACTTGCTTACTCCAGATCAAAAAACAAAATACGAGCAAATGCTTAAAGAAAAACTATAAAGCACAACTCCGTTTTATAAAACAAAAGCCTTTTGAATAAAATTCAAAAGGCTTTTTTTATGAAGTAAAAACTACAAAAAAGCCATAAGCAAAAAATAGTAAATTAGCGGCACATAAAAATAAGCATGAAAAATTTTATCGTCGCAATTATAATTATAGCGAGTGGTTTTTTTAAAGCGAAAGCACAAACCTGCAATTGCGCTGCCGATTTTGCCGCGTTAGAAAATGCGTACAAAAACGATTACTCGGGCATGCAAGATTTTGCCAAGGCGCATCCTAACTACATACAAACCATCGCCCTTATAGAAAAACAATCAAAAACAACCAACGATGTAGCCCGCTGCGATGAGTTAATAAAGGAACTTATTAATTACCTAAACAACGGACATGTTACCTATGGCAAAACGGGCAAAAACCCGCTCTATAAAAAACCAACCTTTAACGCAACCACACCACAATATAACCCAAGCGTACAATTTTTAGATAGTAAAACTGTAAAAATTCAGATTAAAACCTGCGATTTAGATTACAAAAATCAACTCGATAGTCTTGTTTCGCTAAACCAAGACAGACTCAATAAAACCGAACACCTTATCATCGACCTCCGTGGTAACGAAGGGGGCGGCGATGCCATGTTCGATACCCTTATACCTTACCTATACACCAACCCTATTTTGTGTTACTCGGCCGATGTGTGGGCATCGCCCAACAACATAAAAATGTTTGCTGAATATTTAACCAATCCTGATTTATCGCCCGGAACAAAAGCAATGCTACAAAAAATTGTAACTCAAGGCAATGCTAACCCAAACACATTTGTACCCATGTTAAGCAACACAATTGATAGTATGATTTTTCCTAAAGCAACTCCTTATCCAAAAAAAGTAAGCATTATTATTGATAAAAAATGTGCTTCTGCTACTGAGCAATTTTTGCTGCTTGCCAAACAAAGTAAAAAAACAACCATTTATGGTTACGAAAATAGCGGCGGTGCTTTAGATTACGCAAACCTAAATACTGTTTTTACTCCATCGGGTTACTGGTATGCTACCGTACCAACCACCCGCAGTGCAAGGTTACCTAAAAACCCTGTAGACCCTAATGGCATAAAACCAGATGTACTGGTACCTAAAGATGTTAAGGATATTGTACAATGGGTACAACAACGATGAAAAATAGCAGTTAATAAACTTTGAAAGTTAATTGGTGGTTTTATTTTCACAGTATCAGCAAAAACATAAAAAGTACAATTATGATAATAGGAGTAGCCGGACCATATTCTGCCACCACGGCACAGCAACGTCAGCAAAACTTAGATGCTATGAACCATGCTGCCGCAAAATTGTTAGAACTGGGTCACACACCTATAATAGGCATGAATGCAGCTTTACCTGTATTAGCTAAAGCAAATGTTGCAGATGTATATAAAGCCACTATGGATATATCTTTAGCCGTTATTAGTGCCTGCGATGCACTTTTACTTTTAGCCGAAAGTCCGGGTGCAAATAAAGAACGTGATTTGCTGCTTGCTAAGGGTAAACCCATTTTTACATCAATAGATGAAATTACTGCTTTAAACATACATTAATGAAATCATCTATATTGCTTGTATTTGCTTTTTTATTTAGCACATACATTTTTGCACAAACAAAAACCAATAGCTTGCAAATTATTGAGCTAACTCCAAATTATTACATCTATATAACATATCATACTTATAAAGGCGATATTGCAACAGCAAACGGCATGTATGTTGTAACCAATAACGGCGTTGTAATTATTGATACACCTTGGGACACCACTCAGTTTCAACCTTTATTAGATAGTATTAAAACTAAACACCACAAAAAAGTTGTTCTGTGCATTGCAACACACTCGCACGGAGACCGAACTGCCGGACTCGAATTTTTCCGACAACAAAATATTCCAACCTACACCAGCATCCAAACCGATTCCATATCAAAAGCCACCAAACAAAAAAGAGCTCAGTTTCATTTTAGTAAAGATACCACGTTTAACATTGGGCAATTATCCTTTCAAACTTTTTATCCGGGGCAAGGACACACAGCCGATAACATTGTTATTTGGTTCGGTAAAGAAAAAATAATTTATGGCGGTTGTTTTATAAAAAGCGTTGAGGCAACCGACCTCGGTTACATACAAGAAGCTAACTTATTTGCATGGCCTGCAAGTTTAAAAAACGTACAACAAAAGTTTCCGCAACCTAAATTTATTATACCCGGTCATGATGCTTTTACAAACCTAAATGCAATAAACCACACCTTAAAACTTTTGCAGCAGAACAAAAAATAAGAGAAATGCCGTCAAACATTTCTCTTACCTATAAAATTTATAAATTATATTTCTTTTTACTATCGTGCAAACCTAAAGCTACTGCCTAAAAAGCGCGCGTTGTTTCCAAGCTGCTCTTCAATGCGCAATAACTGGTTGTATTTTGCAACCCTATCGCTACGTGATGCCGAACCTGTTTTAATTTGTCCGCAACTTAAAGCAACTGCTAAATCAGCAATGGTCGTATCTTCTGTTTCTCCGCTACGGTGGCTCATTACCGATGTGTAACCATGTGTTTGCGCCAGTTGCACAGCCTCAATGGTTTCACTCAAAGTACCAATTTGGTTTACCTTTACTAATATAGAGTTTGCCACACCTTTATTTATACCCTCAACTAAACGGTTTACATTGGTAACAAACAAATCGTCGCCTACCAGTTGCACATCGTTGCCTATGCGGTCGCTAATGCCTTTCCAGCCATCCCAATCATCTTCTGCAAAACCATCTTCAATTGATACGATAGGATATTTTTTTGCCCAATCAGCCCAATAATCAACCATTTGTGCTGATGTTAATTCATCACCTGTTGATTTTTTAAATTTGTATATTTTCTT
This sequence comes from Bacteroidota bacterium, assembly GCA_013287545.1. Lineage (GTDB taxonomy): Bacteria > Bacteroidota > Bacteroidia > B-17B0 > Aurantibacillaceae > PALSA-968. Next base: position 19,556 of record JABDDQ010000008.1, read on the forward strand.
TTCAGCATCATAAAATTCAGATGCTGCTGCATCCATAGCAATGTAAATGTCTTCGCCCGGTTTGTAACCCGCTGATTCAATTGCCTGTATAACATATTTCAAGGCATCTTCGTTCGATTTAATGTTAGGCGCAAAACCACCCTCATCGCCCACATTGGTTGATAGGCCTTGTTTTTTTAGCACCGCTTTTAAATGATGAAATACTTCGGTACCCATGCGCAACGCATCCGAAAAACTTTCGGCGCCAACCGGCATCACCATAAATTCCTGAAAATCTATTCCGTTATCGGCATGTGCGCCACCGTTTAAAATATTCATCATTGGTATAGGCAAAAGGTTTGCGTTTACACCGCCAATATATCTAAACAAAGGTTGTTTCAACTCTTCGGCAGCAGCCCTGGCAACCGCTAACGATACGCCTAATATGGCATTAGCACCCAGGTTGGCTTTGTTTTCGGTGCCATCAATTTCAATCATTTTATCATCAATGCCATTTTGGTCAAAAATGTGCATGCCTTTTAATTGGTCAAGTAAAACGGTGTTTACTTTTTCAACCGCCTTGTATACGCTTTTACCCATGTACTGGGTTTTATCGTTATCGCGTAACTCAACCGCTTCGTGACTTCCGGTTGATGCCCCCGACGGAACCGCAGCTCTACCCATGGTGCCGCTATCGGTATAAACATCTACTTCTATTGTTGGGTTTCCGCGCGAATCAAGAATTTGACGTGCGTTAATGTGATATATATATGCCATAATTTTAAATTATGCACGCAAAGATAAAAGTAATTTATTAGTAGCACGCACAATGCACACTGTGTTTTCCACAATATATCCAACTCCTTGGTATAAGGGCGTTACAGCGTTTTGTAAACAGGCACCATTGGGTTGTACACTACTGATGAAAATATTTTATTTCCTCATATACTAAATTTAAAACAGGAGCGTTACACTTATTATTAACCCTAAATAATAATGCCATGTTTAAAAAAACAAAAAAACAAGTTACTACTAACTCAAAAGTAGAAAAATTAAATATTAAAGAATTAAGTAATGTAATAGGTGGTGGCTCAAACACTCCGCCTCCTCAACCAAGTGCACCAATAATTCATAAAGAAATGGACGCAACAAGTCCTTCGTAAATCATCTCGTTAGTATAATATTAGTAGCAACAAAAAGCCCAACTATGTAGTTGGGCTTTTTGTTACACTAGTTTTATTTAAAAAATTACTTCTTCAAATTAACTATTTAATATAAATAGTTTTATTTACTAAGTAGTTAATTGGAAAATTAAATTGTTTACCACTAAACGTTTGTATGTTATTTTTTACACAAGTTATATTAATGTCAGCGTTATTTCCAACAGCTAAAGCAGCTAAAGCAGATGGTGAAAATGTAACCGAATTTGCCCCTGAGGCTAATGTTTGAGTTGTTGTATTAGTTCCGGCGTCTAAAACAGAAACAGTTGTTATATCAGAACCGGCAATGCCTGTTATTTGAATAGTATTTTGCTGCGATTTATAAATAGTATCTGGCAAATGGGTATAACCTGAATAGGTTGGCATAGGGTTGTTATTTGTATAAGTAAAAGAAGGAATTATTCCAGTCCCAACTACTGCCCATGTACTTGGTATAGTAGATGCTGAAGAAATAGAATCTTCATAAAAAGTCGAATAAAATTTAAATTCAACGCCGTTTAAGCTTAAACTACCAACCTTAACATAAGATGACGTTGTATTTGTTGTTACCGGTGTAGCAGAAAAAAATACAGGCCAACTATTAATAGCTAAAGGTGTAAGGCTGTCGCTAACTACATATTGGTGTCCGTATATATTTAATACACTATAATAACCATTATTATTAGTAATGGTATTTGTACTATTAGCTGATGTTGTAGAAGTGCTTTTTTTACACATACTAAATAGTATAAAAGCTGCAATACAAGCAATTGCTAAATTAATTTTTTTAATCATTTTCCAATTTTATTATTACACTACAAACAAAAAGCCTAACATTCGTTAGGCTTTTCTTTTTATTACTTCTTCAAATTTTTAAAATAATCAAAAATCAAACGTATACCAACTCCGGTGCCGCCTTTCGTGCGGTAACCATCACGGGCTGCTAAAAACGCAGGTGCAGCAATATCAAAATGCATGTATGGGTAATCAGTATATTTTACCAAGAATCTTCCGGCAGTAATAGCACCCGCTAACGGACCACCAATATTTTTTCTATCCGCAATGTCCGATTTTAATAACTCATCATACTCTTCCCAAAACGGAAACTCAGCCAAACGCTCGTGCACGCGTGCGCCACTTTCTTTCAGTTGGTTTTTCATTTTTTCAGGTACCGTGCCCATGCAAACTATGCCTTGCGCGCCAATAGCCGCAACAGCAGCACCCGTTAAGGTAGAAAATTCAAACGCAGCCAATGGCTTAAACTTTTTAGCATAGCTAAGTGCATCAGCCAAAATCATACGGCCTTCCGCATCGCTGTTCAACATCTCAACGGTCGACCCATCGTGCATTGTAATAATATCACCCGGTGCAAACGCATTAAAGCCCGGGCGGTTATCCGTTGCAGGTACCAGCGCAACAACGTGTACAGGCAATTTAGCTTTAGCCACCGCATACATTAAACAACCCACGGCTGCGCCACCTGCCATATCGCATTTCATGGTGTCCATGCCTGCAGTAGGTTTAATGCTAAGTCCGCCTGTGTCGTACACCACACCTTTACCAACCAACACATACGGTTGTTTGTTAACGGCGCCTTTTGGTTTGTACTCCATAATGGTAAATGTTGGTGGGTCAACACTGCCCGCGTTAACCGCTAACAAGCCACCCATTTTAAGCGATGTAATTTTTGCTTTGTTAAGTATCTCTACACTAAAGCCTGCCTCTTTACCCATTTTGGCAAAAGCGTTGGCAAGGTCGGTAGCATCTAAAATGTTTACAGGCTCGTTAACAAGGTCGCGCGCTTTGCAGGTTGCATCAGCAACAATGTTTAGTTCTTCTAACTGTTTTTCGGTAATGGTGTTATCGTGTACATATAAGGTAGTCAGGCTATTTTTCTCTTTAGCGGCTGTGCTACGGTGTTTAATAAATTGGTAGTTGCCCAATAAAATGCCTTCAATAAAAGCAAGCGTAAATTTTTTATCTACCGTTGAGGTTACTATTACCGATGTTTTTTTGTGCTCGTTAAGCGCACCCGTAATAGTGTTACCCGCGCGGCGCAATAATTCTTTTTGCTGTATGCTGTCTTTTTTATCATCTAACACAACAACAAACACAAAGCGTGTAAACTGGTTAATGCTAACTAACTTTTTGTTATCAGCTATCTGTTTTTCTATATAGCTAACTTGCTCGGCCGTTAAACCATATTCGTTTTTGTTTTTAAACGATTTGCCGATAATCACTAAATTATCTGCTTTAAGTGCCGATGTTTTTGAAATAGACGTCATATTTGTGTATTTTTGATGTGCTAAATGTAACAAGAAATATCGCTTATCCTATGCAAACAGATAAACTTTTAACGCGCGCCCTTAACCTGGAATTTTTAAGTATCGAAGAAGGTGTTTTTCTTTTCGAAAACGCCGCCCTTACCGATTTAATGTTTACCGCCAACGAAATTCGTAAAATAAAAAAAGGCGATACTAAAATTGTTACCTGGCAAATAGATCGTAATGCTAACACCACCAACGTGTGCATTGCCAATTGCAAGTTTTGTAATTTTTACCGCATACCAGGCCATGCAGAGAGTTATACAACAACCATCCCCCAATACAAAAAGAAAATTGATGAACTGTTTCGTTACGGTGGCGACCAACTCCTACTGCAAGGCGGTCATCACCCCGATTTAGGTTTAAGTTTTTATACTAATTTGTTTAAAGAATTAAAAAGCCTTTACCCCAATTTAAAACTACACTCACTTGGTCCGCCCGAAATTGCGCATATTACTAAGTTAGAAAAATCAACTCACACCGAAGTACTAAAAGCATTGATGGAAGCTGGCTTAGATAGCTTGCCCGGTGCCGGTGCCGAAATTTTAAATGATAGAGTACGTCGCTTAATTTCAAAAGGCAAATGCAACGGCCGCGAGTGGTTAGATGTTATGCGCGCCGCCCACCAGCTAAACCTAACCACATCAGCCACCATGATGTTTGGCCACGTAGAAACCATTTACGAACGTTTCGAACACCTTGTGCTATTGCGCCAGGTACAAAGCGAAAAACCGAAAGATGCCAAAGGCTTCCTGGCCTTCATCCCTTGGCCTTTTCAAGATCATGATACACTACTGCAGCGACTAAAAAATATTCGCAACCACGTAAGTTCCGAAGAATATATCCGCATGCTTGCCCTTAGCCGCATTATGTTACCCAATATCGAAAACATACAAGCATCGTGGTTAACCGTTGGTAAAGAAACCGCGCAACTTTGCCTGCAAGCAGGCGCTAACGATTTTGGCTCTATTATGATAGAAGAAAATGTTGTATCGGCAGCCGGCGCGCCACATCGTTTTACCTACAAAACCATACAACAAGCCATAACCGAAGCAGGTTACACACCACAACTCCGCGGACAACAATATAACTTCCGCGAACTACCCGCCAACATCGAAGAGCAAGTAATTAATTATTAAACTACTTTGGGCGTTCCGTTTCAAGTCCTCGCCGATTTAGCTCAGCGTTTTAGTTTTTTTATTTCGGTTTCGCTCAATGCTACGCTAAAGCTTCACATTTCATGCTGTGGGCTTTCCACTACAATCCCTAACTCAAACTATAACACATTTGTATGTTTATACAAAAGTAGCTTACAACCTAAACAGCACAGCTAAAATTATTCGGTCTTCAGCTTTTACTAAATCAGGTGCCCAGTTAGGATAAGGAGTACCCGGACCAAAAGCAGTATAACTATAACCGGTTGGCGATGTTACACCACCATGCCCTGCAAAATAACCTACACTTGCTGCACGGTGCACAGCTTCTAAACGAAACTCAATATGTTGGTTTGGCATCCAGCTTACGTTGGTTGAGCAATCCCAACCAATAAACTGATCTCCGGGGTTTTCAGTAAACGGATGCGTGCCTATGGTTTGTGTTGGGTTTGCAGGGTTCGGAAACGGACTCGCATCTCCCGTAGGAGCTAACACTAAGTAACGTCCGGGGTTGTTCATGTAGCCACCACCAAAAGTCCAGGCAAAATGATTTTTGTAAAACCAAACACGGTTATAAAACATGGCACTTATAAAAAATTGTTGCGGACCTCCCGCCGAATTTTTTGTAAACCCACTTACACCATCACCACTTTCGCAACCAATATCGCCCGTAAGCGAAAACGCCATCTGACTAATTTTTTTCGACTTACTGTTTTTATAATAACGCACCAACAAACTATTATCTGAATGGAAACGAGTTCTGCCCGGTAAACCTGCCGCATCGTGTCCGTAATAATCGTTAGTAAGCATTTTTACGTTTTCAGTTGGGCACCAAGTAACGTTACCACCAAAACCAGGTGTGTTATTAAAGGTGCCGTAACTTTGCCAGCCATTAATTATCCAGGGTTCTATTTTTAATTTTTTGGTAGCAAAAATTTGTATGCGCATGCCATTAAAAAACCACGGCGTGTTATCAGATGTGTAAGATGCCTGATACTCCCAGTTTTCGGCCTGATAATATGAGTTAAGTCCAATGTACGACATAAACATACCGGCATCAACATTTATACCATACAACGCATTAAAGTGATAACCTGCATTGGCTTCAGCTAAATAGTGATACACATCAGCCAAATCGTACTGACCTTTATACGGACTCAAATCATTTCTTGGAATAACGGTAGACCGTGTACCAAACTGTGTTACAATGTGCGCACGGGCACCCTTGTAATAAAAATCACCTCCTAAGTTAGCTCCCGAAATTTGCATTTCGTTATCGCGTGCCAAAGCAGTTGAACCAACCACTGTATTATCAATTGGGTTATTAAACGAGTGCGTTACGTTAGCATCAACCATAACAGTTGGTGTAAAAAATTTACCGGCTAAAGTTGGTGTACTGCGCCTGTCGGCACCGTTAAGCCAAGTCATATCCATGCTGTCTAAAGGTTCGCCTTTTTGTTTGTTGGGTTTATCATCTTCAGGTTCTTGCGCAACTATTTCATTTTTTGCGCCACCTGTAGCAATTGTTTTTGTACTATCCTGCTGCGCAAAATTAAGTAGCGAACAAGTAATTAAACTGAATGCCAGTAGTTGTTTTTTCATTTGGTTTTATTTTTTTTTGATTTTATATTCTTGGCGTGTACAGGCTTATGCAAACGCCCGCAAGGGCAAGGCAGGTGCCTATAACATCATATTTATCAGGTTTAAAATTATCGAGCAGGCATGCCCACACTAAAGCCATTAGTATAAAAATGCCACCGTATGCCACATACACTCTGCCAAAACTGGCTGTTTGCAAAGCGGCTACAACACCATACAAGGCTAAAACAAACGCGCCAATAAAGCCATAGTACATGGGCTTGTTTTCTTTTAACCAAAGCCAAACTAAATAGCCGCCACCAATTTCACAGATGGCCGCTGTAACAAATAACAACAACGATTTTATAGCGGTGTACATTACGCTTGTTCGTTTTTTCTTACTAAATCAATGTTTTCAACTTGATGGTATACAAGCGGCACTTGTTCTATTTCTACATCACTTTTATCAATGCCAAACGCTCTTACATCACTTTGGCTAATGCGTTTCAACATAAAGTAGCTGTTTAGCAACAAACCTTCTTTTAACGAAAATTCGTTTTCTACCGATAAAAATTTTTCGAGCACAACAAATTTAAAATCGGGTTCGGGGTTATATTTTGTCGAACCATCCGGGCGTATATGTAAATTCAATTCTTTGTTGGCTACCAATTGCTGCATAATTTTTTTAAAAAATAATTCGGTACGGGGTTGCACCCTAAAACCAATGTTTACCGTTACTTTAATTATTTTATCATCAACCAGCTCAGCTACTTCATAATTTAATGTATAAGGCTCATCGGTACGGTTAATGTGTAAAAACCAATACACATCGGCTCGTTTAGGTTTTTTTGAAAAAATAGATTTAATTATTTTTTGTTCAAGCTCTTCGCTTGTGTTGGCTTTGGTAAGGTAAATTAAGTGTGTGGTAAATTTTGGTATACTTTCATCTTGGCTTAACTCTTTTATTTGCGATGTGTATTTATATAGTTTTATAAAATGAGTAAAGCGGTTATTTACTTTGCGTGAGTAGTACCAAACGTACATGGTAGTAAAAATAAACAGCTCAAAAAACAAAAACATCCAGCGCTCTTTTATTTTGGCAACATTGGCAATAAAAAAAGAGGTTTCAATTACTGCAAATACAAATAGAATAAAAAAAACAAAAACCTTGTTCCATTTTAGTTTGTAAATTAAAAAATAGCTGAGCAAAAAGGTGGTCATCATCATGGCAATGGTTATTGAAAAACCGTAGGCGGCTTCCATGTGTGCCGATTTTTTAAAATATAAAATCATTAGCACGCAACCAAACCAAAGTATACCGTTTACACTTGGTATATAAATTTGTCCTTTTAGGTCGGTTGGTTGGCGTAGCGTTACACGTGGCCAAAAATTTAGGTTCATGGCTTCGCTTATTAATGTAAACGACCCACTTATAAGTGCCTGCGATGCAATAATGGTTGCCGCGGTTGCAATAATAATGCTGGGCAATAAAAACCATTGGGGCATAATTTCAAAAAATGGGTTGCGCCCTGCAAGGGTTGTTTTAGCTTGGTGTGTAATCCACGCAGCCTGCCCCAAATAGCAAGCCACTAAACTTGTTTTTACAAACGCCCAGGTTATGCGTATATTTTTTAACCCGCAATGCCCTAAGTCTGAGTATAAAGCTTCGGCACCTGTTGTACATAAAAATACCGCGCCTAATAACCAAAATCCCTTTGGGTAGTTTACCAGCAAATTGTAAGCATGTTGCGGATTTAAAATTTTTATAATATCCGGATACAATAGTATTTGATGCAAACCAACAACCAACAACATAGAAAACCAAATAAACATAACCGGACCAAAAAATTTACCAATGGCCTGTGTACCAAAACGCTGAAAGAAAAACAAAGCCGAAAGAATGCCGGCAACCAATACAATGGTTAATGTGTTACCGGCAACAAACGTAGTTTCAAAACCGGGTACCATGTTTAAACCTTCTATAGCCGATGCTACCGATATAGGTGGCGTAATTATACCATCGGCCAATAAAGTAGTTGCACCTAATATGGTTGGTATAACTAATTTTTTTCCGTAACGATGTACTAATGCGTATAACGAAAAAACACCACCCTCGCCTTTGTTATCGGCTTTTAAAGTTAGCCACACATATTTTATGGTGGTTTGAAAAACCAGTGTCCAAAAAATACACGATACGCCGCCATATACCAACACAGTGCTTATAGGGCGTTCATCAATTACGGCACGTAGCGCATATAAAGGGCTTGTACCAATATCACCATAAATAATGCCCAGTGCTATTAATAAGGTTGAAAAGGTTACTTTTTTTGTGTGAATGGATGATGTTTGTGTCATGTTATTTTACAACACAAAGTAACCGCTAATGTTATAAAGACTATATTAAACTATAGGGCTTTAGTATAAAGATTTTGTAAAGATTATTTTTAATCTTTCATCATAAAACGATACCCCACGCGCGATTCGGTAATAATTAACTCGGGGTTATTGGCATCGTTTTCTACTTTTTTACGCAGTTGTGCTATAAACACCCGTAACGATTGCGATTGGTCGGCTTGCCCCGGACCCCACACCTGACTTAATATATAATGGTGTGTAAGCACACGCCCTTCGTTTTTTAGTAGTAAACAAAGTAAGGCGTATTCGGTAGCGGTTAGCTTAACGGTTTCGTTATCTTTTTTTACTAAACGTGTTTTAAAATCAATCGATAAATTACCAATGTTTACAACCGAAGTTTGTTCGGGTACATCGCTATTACGAATAAAGGCACGAATGCGCGCCAGTAATTCGCCCGTACGAAAAGGCTTGGTTAAATAATCGTTAGCGCCACTATCCAATGCTTTAATAATATTTTCTTCGTCGCTTTGCACCGATAAAATTAAGATGGGTTTGTTGTACCACTGGCGCAATTTTTTTAAAACTACCAAACCATTTTCATCAGGCAAACCAATGTCAAGCAAAATTAAATCGGGTGGGTGGTTTGCTGCCAACAGCAAACCTTCGGCAGCGGTAGCTGCCTCAACCACTTTATATTGGTGGTTACGCAACGTAATTTCTAACAACTTTCTAATCTGAGCTTCGTCGTCAATTACTAAAATTTCTTGTTTACTCATTTTTTAAATTATTTCTGCCGATGCTTCAGCCATAATTTTTATGGTAAATTTTGCACCGCCTGTTTTTACATTCTCTAATAAAATAGTGCCATAATGCGCACCCACAAAACCCTTAACAATAGATAGGCCCAAGCCTGTGCCACCTGTATGCGAATTTTTAAGTCGGTAAAATTTTTCAAACACATTTTCTATTTCATCAGCCGGAAAACCCTTGCCTGTATCTTCAACCGTTATCACTAAATTTTTATTGTGCTTAAAAGCACTAATAGTAATGGTGCTGTTAGCCGGTGTATAAATTAGTGCGTTGTAAACCAAATTGTAAATGCACTCCCTAATTAACCCCCCATCTATTTTAAATAGTGGTAAGTTTTCTTTTATATTAATTATAATGGTGTGTGCTCTTGTATATTCTTTTAATTTATTTTTTACGTCATAAGCCAGTTCGTTTATGTCACACCAATCTAAAATGGGTTTCACCACGCCCGATTCGAGGCGAGACATGTTCAATAAATTCTCTACCTGTCCGTTTAGCCTCAATGCTGCTTTTGATATTTCAGCTACCAAAATATCTTTATCTTCTTCCTGCAAATTAGTTGCATCAGCCTTTAAATTATCGCTTGCCCCAATAATGGTTGCTATAGGCGTGCGCAGCTCATGCGACAGTGAGTTAAGCAACGTGTTATAAAGTTGTAGCGTGTTTCGTTTTTCTTCGCGCTTACGCGCAATTTTTTCCCACTGTCGTGTTTTGTAATTTAATACCGCGTTAACCAGGGCCACAGTAAAGTACATTAAAAACATCAGCACATCTTCGGTTTGGTTAATGTGTAAATTAAATACAGGCGGTATAAAAAAATAATCCCAAATAAAGGCACTTAAAAGCGCAACCAACAGCAAGGGCAAAATATCTAAAAACATGGCCAGTACCGATACCGTAAACAACAACAACAAGGCAACAATTTTGTAAGCTATAAATGCCGATAACAAATAACAAATAACCGCCACCACCACCACCGAAAATATACCATATAAATATTGGCGAACTTTGGGTAATTTGTTTAATAAAACTCTTTCCATTTACAATACAAAGCTACGTTTACATTTACAATTTAACAGCTAAACTTAACCACAGTTTTATAAAGATTTTATAAAGATTTGTAAAAATGCTGCAATTTTTTAGTTAAACACCCGCCAAGTAAATCTCCCCTCATTACAGCATGCAGGCCTGTCCAAACGCCAGGTCGTTAGGCATGTGCGGCAGCGTTCGTTTTGTTTTAATTTTTGGCTTCTTTTTGCTCAAGTACGGCAAAAGTCCGATGAACTTTTGATTGGGCAAGTGTGTTAGGGGATAGGAAATAAAAAGCTCCGCGGTCAGCAATGCAATTTTCGTGAATTGCCTGCTAACATAGAAGAGCAAGTAATTAATTACTAAGATTTTTTAAAAAACCTCTCCTAAATTAATAAATACACCGTTGGAGCCATTTATGCCGAGTGCATAATCGATACAGATGTTTGTTTTAGAATCGCGGTTTACTTTTATACGAATGCCTGTGCCCACGGCAGGATATATGGTTTGAAATTTATTGCTGGGCCAATCGGTAACAGATTGTGCGTTGGCAAAAACCACACCGCCTACTAAGCCATTGCGTGTTATGCCAAAACGATATTCGGCTTCGGCATACAATAAGTTTTTTCCGCGAAACCTGCTTTGTATATAACCACGCCCCATGTTGGCGTAAGGATCCCAACCGGTACTCGGCATATCTAAGTAAGGCACATTGCCATTAAAAGTAAACCAGTTGTAGCTCCAAAACGCCAACACATTATCTGATTTTTTACTCAGCTTAAAATATTTTCGTAAATCAACTATCAATGATTGATAATTGTGGTTGCTGCCTAACATGGTTAAGTTTGGACAAAATGCAACGCTGCCATACACGGCATCAGATGGATTGATGGAGTTTTTTCGTGTATCGAACAAAGCGTTTACCGATATGCCTGACGATACGGATTGTTTGGTTAAGCCATATTTTTTAAAATCGCTTATGCCGCCATCCGTAGGTCCTGCTTCGCTAATGTTCCAATGGTAATTTAAATTATACGCCAAGCCCGCATAAAAGGCTGTATTATCTATATGCTTTAGCACAGCTTCGTGTATAATTATGTTTGAGTAGTTTAAGGGATCTTTGTTTTGTAAAGTAGTATGACCACCTAAACCATAGGTGTATTCAGGGTACTTGTAGAAGCGCCAATCGCCGAGGAGATTAAAGCTGTTTTTTCGGGTCCATATATTGGATAAAATGGGTAGAATTATTTGGTTTTTTTGCGTGTAACTAACACTGGCATCTATAGCCGATAACTTGGTACTGTTTTGGTTATCGGTATAAAAAGCGGCATTGCCTGCTGCGGCCACAGCAAACCCGGTTACTGAGGAGTAACCTGCCGCGGGTAAAATAGCATAATGTAATTTACCGGCTTTTTCAACCGATTCGCAGGTGTCTTTAACCGGTTTTTTAATAATCCTTCGGTAAACATCTACAATGTCTTCTTGCTCAATTTTTTTGCAGGATGTTAACGTATCTTCTGTATCGTTTTTTTGCGCAGCTACATTTGCTGCCAACAAAAACATACCCGCACATAAACCAAGTTTTGCTTTTTGATTGAAAAAAAACAAATTACTGTTTAAAAAGTATACGTTGTAGATACGAGTCACAAATAGTTTATTTCGCTAAGTTAATTTATTAAGATGTAGTTTCCTCGGTGGCGACATCTTTTTTACGTAAAAACTTAGTTAGTAAACTTTTAATAACTGATTTTATTTCTTCGCTGTTTTTTGATACTACATTGGTAACACCCATTTGTAAAATAGTACCCAGTATTTTTTTTACCGGGCTGCGTGTGCCGCCAACAGCCGCTTTTTTAGTTAGGTAGCCAACGGCAACACTTAGTACTGTGTTTAAAATATCGCCCTTAAAATCGGCTGATGTAGTTAATTCGCTGATTGTTTTTTTAATTAAATTAACAGGTCGTAAACTTTCGTAGGTAGTTTTAAACTCTTCTTTTAACAATTTTTTGTCATTTACCTGCTTAATTTCAAGCAAGACAATACGCGCTTTTAATTCGGTTACCGAAGTTATTTTTTCCATATTCGGTTAATTAAGCATTAATGAAATAAGTAAATCGCCCACACTTTTTTTAATGCGCTTATGCATAAAAAAATATAAAACAATTGCTACAAATGCGTAAAACCCCGCTACGCAAAAAAAACCGTAGTATAATTTCCCCAACAAATCGCTTAACCAAAAAGCCACCCCAATATTTAGAGCCATTACAAACATTACAACAATAACCAATACAATGCTACGCGATATAAAGGTGGATGCAACATCTACCCCCTTATCTACAGCTTTGAGTTTAATTAACTCAAGGCTTGTTTTTCCGTATTCTTCAACACGCTCGAATAAGGGGTCGATAAAAGTTTTTTCGTTTTCCATATAAATAGATTTTTTTAGTGCTTGCTAACTTCTTCCTTAACGGCTTCTGCTTTTTCCGTCAGTGTATCAAGCAACTCATCCAGCTTTTCGGCTAAGTCATCCATAATATCTTCGCCTTTTTTCGAAATTTTTTTTCTTGTTTCACTCCCTTTATCGGGCGCTAACAATATGCCTAAGGCGGCGCCAACGGCAACTCCCGCCAAAACACCTAACACTACTTTACCTGTGCTCATAATTTATTTTTTATTAAAGTTACTAATTTTGCGTTATAAATTTAAAGCGGTTTTCGCCCTTGTATAACGCGTAGTATAACCGCAATAATGGCTATAACCAATAAAATGTGTATGATGCCGCCCGCACCGTAGCCAACAAAGCCAATTACCCATGAGATTAATAAGATAACAGCGATAACATAAAGTAAATTTCCCATGATTTATATTTTTTAATTGTGATTAATTGATTTGTTTTTTATTAATTCGGTACCATGTGAAACTCATGTCTGTCGTTGCCATCCATGTAGTAGTACCAAAATTCTTTTTGTTCTAATTTTAAAATTACCAGTGTATGTGTTTGCTGATTGGTTAAACCGGTTAACTGAATATCGGCATCATTATCCGTAAACGCCCACACACCTGTACCCGCTATACTACCCCACACGTAAGAATAATTTCCGGCTTTAGTATAGGTTTCGGAATAGCCTGCCATTTGGGATGTGTAATCGGTTCCGTTTTTTTGGTAATTCTCTACCCGCCACGTGTTACAAACACGCTCCGTACGTGAGTGGAAACTAATTAATGGTCCGTCAGGATATTTTCTACAGCTTTGTATTAAAGGCATTATGCCGATAGCAAGCAATATAATTAAGGTTGATATTTTTTGTTTCATTGTTGTTTGTTTTGAGTTTATATAGGTTGCTTATTTTTAAAAATGTACAGCAACTCCAAAAGTTGAAATGCCGGTTGATAAATCTAAAAACAAACCTGTTTTAGTATTTAAATGATACTCAGCCCCAATGTGCATGGCCACATATAAAGGGTTTACATATTGGTAATCGTTTATATCGCCGCCATAACCGTTTTGCCATACTACGCTTTTAAATGCAAAGCCAACCGATGTACCTACATACAAATCCCATTTAGGGTGAAGATGTATCCACTCATCAAAATAATAAGAGGCTTTTACACCAACGGGCACAACTACTTCGCGGTAGTTGTAGTAACGGTACGATGGGTCGGTGTTTGGCAACGCCGGGTTGCCCCAATACGCACTATTTTGAAATGTGTAGACCCCAACAAAAGGTGCAAGTGTAAAGTTTTTAAAAATATCGAACTCATAATTAATCCCAAAGCCCGGTGTAGGAAACCCAACGGCACCATAGTACCCGGCACCTATGCCCATGTTTAACGTGTTGCCATATTTTTCGGTTGGCGGACCTTTAACTTCTACTACATAGGTAGGAGGAGTTTGATCTTGTGCAGATACTTTGTAGCTTATTAAACTTAATAAGCAAAGTGTTTTTATAAATAGTGTTTTCATTTTGTTGTTGTTTTAATTGTTGTTTATTATTGTTTATCTATATAATCTGAAGCCAACGGTTAACTGAAACCAAATGTTTTTGTACCTGGGAGTGGTTGATGTTCCGTTGCCTTGATTAGCCATTAAATCCCAGCAAGCTTTACCCGAAATAACAAAGTGGTTTATGTTTACATCGATGCCATACACCGCACCAAAAATATTTTTGCGGGGGTTGTCATTTTTAAAGGCTTGGTCTTGCGCGGTAAAGTTTCCGTTAAAAACATAGGCATCTTGCTGATGCATTAAGTATGAATATTGTACCCCGCCTAAAAATGTAATAAACTCAGCCGGTTTAAATTGTATTTGCAAGGGTATATCTAAATAAGATGTTGTTCTTTTATCTGAGTAAGGAACCCCTCCTATTGTACCGGTTGATTGGTAGCCTTTTTGCGAAAACAATAATTCAGGTTGAAGACCAATATATTTACCGATGGGTAAACATAAAAACGCACCGCCTGCAAAACCTACTTTAGGGTCGGCTACAAAATTTTCGCCGCTTGCATCGTACACGTTCGATACGTTTGCACCTGCCTTAGCGCCAAAAATTATTTTTTTACGCTCGTCATCAATTACCTCTTGTGCTTTGCCGGTAGTTGCCAAGCAAGTAAGTAAGGTTGCTGTTATTACTATATACTTTTTCATGTTGTTTAGTTTTAGGTTTATTACTTGGTATTTTTAGCGCATTGCGCCGAAAGCGTGTTTAGCGATTCTTTAATTTCATTTACATCTTTATTAAAATCGATTTTAAATATTTCCCATCTTTCTTCCCCATCAGCTCTGTAGTCATCCATTCTTTTTTTCAGGTTTATATTTTTTTGCTGTAGGGCTATTATTTTATCATCGTACTCGGTTTTAGTTTCCGCATTTTGGTTAGCTATTTTTGCCTGAAGCTCAGCCATACTTTTTTCGTTAGCAATAATTTTAGCTTCCGATTCTCTTCTAAACGTTTCAACATCCGCAGCATAATCTGCTTCTGCTTTATCTAACTTTTGGTTAGCCTCAATTACATTCACAGAAGCTTTCTCTACTTTTTCAGCAGGCGTGTCGCAACCTGTTAGAATAACACATGCTGTAAAAGCTAAGGACACTATTCTTGAAATTTTCTTTTTCATAATTTCTATTTTTATCTGTTTAATAATCTATTCTTCTGTAACAAATGTATTTTATACAAAGCCCTTTTATTTTCATTTTCGTTAAGCGCCTGTTTTTAATAGCCAAGCCCCCAATAAGTGTATTTTATACCCCTACTAACTACCATATCAAATTTTATACCTGTGGGTTTGTTACACAAAAAGCCCATTATGTGGAAACAGATTATACATTTTTAGATCTAAATAAATATTAGATTAAAAAATATTTTCCCTATTTTCAGCATATGAAAAAGTCGCTTGTTATTATATGTGTTTTATTTTTGTTACTTAGTTCGTTTTGCTTTTCACAAAATAAAGATTCACTTTGGCTCGTATACAATAATAAAGCACAGGCAGATACCAACCGTTTACAAGCGTTATATACACTTGCCAATAGTTATTTAGATAACAACCCCTACACATCTATTGTGTTTGCACAACTGGAATTGCAACTTGCCGAAAAAACAAATCAATTAAAATATAAAGGCAAAGCCTTAAACCTTATTGGAGTGTTACATAAAAACAAAGGCCTATATCCGTTGGCATTAGAGCATTTTTTAAAAGCCTTAAATATATTTGAACAAATTGGCGATAAGCGAGGCATGGGTAATTGTTACGCCAACATGGGTAATGTGTATTACGAGCAATCGCAGTTTGCAAAAGCTTTGTTGTATTATAAAAAAGGGCTGAAAGCCCGACAAGAGGATGGCAATAATAACCGTATTGCATCATCGTATGCCGATTTGGGCAACGTATATTCGGGCATGGGTGATTTTGAAACGGCTTTAAAATACCACAACATAGCTTTAAAAATTAGAGAAGAAATGGGTGACGTGCAAGGTGAAGCCTATTGCTATAATAACATAGGTGTGGTTTACAAAAACAAACATGATGATGTGAAAGCCTTAGAAAACCTTTTTAAATGTTTAAGCAAAATAAAAGAAGTAGATGATAAGCGAGGCATCACTTATTGTTATAACAATATTGGCAACACCTATATAGAATTAAAAGAATATAAATTGGCCTTGTTGTATTGCGATTCGAGTTTGCAAACTGTAAAAGCAATTGGCGATGTTAATGCCGAGCGTACCGCTTACCAAAACCTGGCGCAGGTGTATGTTAAAACAGGCAGGTATAAAGAAGCGTATGAGTATGAAGTAAAATTTAAAGAGTTAACCGATAGTATTTTTAACGAAGAAAATAGCAAGCAACTGGGAGATATGAAAACCGGTTTTGAAGTAGAGCAAAAAGAAGCTGAACTAAACGCCAAAGCGGATAAGCAAGAAGCTCTTCTTCTTCAGGAAGAAAAAATACAGCAGTTAATTATAGGCGCTGTTATAACCTTATTATTAGTAGTAATTATTTTTTCCTTCTTTTTATATAAGCGTGTTAAGGTTGCCAACAAGCAAAAACAAACTATTGAGCATTTGTTTCAAGAGGTGCATCACCGAGTAAAAAATAATTTACAAGTAATTACCAGTCTTTTAAATCTGCAAAAAACGTATATCAACGATAAAGAAATATTGGATATTTTTCAGGATTGCCAAAACCGCATTTATACCATGGCTTCTATACACGAAAAGCTATATGAACAAAATGCGCTATCAAACATTAACTTTAACGAGTACATACAAAAACTCATAGCCCAACTTATAGATACATACAAGTTAAAATTTAATGTAAAATATATTATAGAAGTTGATATAGATGTATTGGATTTAGATATGCTTATTCCTATTGGATTATTAACCAACGAAATAATTTCGAACTCGCTTAAATATGCTTTTACTGAGAAAGATGAAAACCCGTTTATTACATTTAAGTTTTTAAAAGCACCCCAGCCAAATTCTTTTATTATGCGCATAGGCGATAATGGCAAAGGCAGCGATGTGGGTTTAGATGATAAACATACATCGTTTGGCATGGAGCTGATTAAAATTTTAGTAATTCAGTTACATGGCAGCATTAAACAATTGCCCGGTAAAGGCACCATGTACGAAATTGTTTTTAGGTTTTAAAGCGTTATATAAATCCCAAAAGGATATGGTATAAAGCTAAATTGCTAATTACAGCCGAACAGATAAATAAGATAACAAGTGAAAAAAACCTACATGCATTTAACCGTCGTGTAGTCTTAAAAATCACATCCATAAATCACAACAATTAGTTTTTCTGCCTTTGTTGGTTGTTATCACCAATAAGTAATTAACACACTAATAAGCATCAAAATCTATCAGTTCAAAATAAATATCTTCTTTTTTTAGAACAGGCATAGTATCGCTTAAATCTTTAAATATTAAATTTAAAGGAGATGGTTTAAGTTTATCGGGCAGGTTTAAAAAAAATCCTTTTTGTTTTACTTCTTTCGCAACTCCAATCCATAATTTAATCGGCAACAAAGCCTTCTTTTTTAACTGATTTACAGCAATTGTTTTAGGCGCTTCAGTAATTTTTGAAAAAATAAATGGCTTATCCGTTGCTGAATAAATAGTTGTACCGTTATAAAAATAATTTGCACCAGGGCATTTCAATCTCCATGCAACGCTTTCAGTATTCCAAAGGGCTTTTATTTTGTAATTGCTGGTGTTGTTTACGACAATGTTGCCCAATCCAATCTTAACATCAAGCGGACTAATTAAATAAAAACCCAGCTTTTTTAAAAAACCATGCGTGCTGTTTTGGTTAGCAACACCTATTATAAATTTATAACCTAAGGTTTTTCCTAACTCGTATGTTCTATTTGCTAATTGGGTAAATAAACCTTTACCTTGGTGCTGTGGGTGGGTTGCCGTGTTTAACGATAACAAGCCTTTAGTTGTTATCCCATCAACAACATAAACCACCGGTACAGTAACATAATGTGCAACAAGTACGCCATCCGCATATGCATCAAAACCTACCACATGTCCGTTTGGGTTTAGCGCATACTGCCATTGCAAAAATTCGGTAGAATATTTGTTTGATTTATCAAACACAGAACTAAGTAATAAAGAGTATTCCTTTATTTTACTTTCGCTTACCCCTGTTTGTACAAATTCGTAATCGGCCATTTTATACTTTTAAAATGTTTTCGCAGTAGTTTTCGTACGTACAAATTTTAAAACCTTTGTCAATAATTTTATCTAATCGGCTAAACACTTTATCGCGGTTATAATACATAAGCATGTTATAAAACTTACTGTTGTTAATGCCGGGGTGCATAAAGTGCTCCTGCTCCGTATCAATATCGTACGGATGAAAATAGCCTAATAACGGATTATTTGCTGTGCTGTGTTTTTTAAGTTTACCCGCAGTTAAAAAAGGAGGCAGCACCCTGAAATAAATTCCACCACCATAGGGAATAGTTAGCGGACCTACTTTACCAACTGTCATTGGTATTTCAATAAGTTTATTGCTAATTTTTTTTGGTGCACCACCAAATTCTTCCCACCCGTAAAGTGGACTTTTTGCAGGCAGTACTGAGCTTGAATAACTAAAGCCCAGTTCTTCTAAAATTTCAAAAGCCCATTGTGTTTTTTCGGTAAGCGAAAATATAGGTGCTCTAAATCCTTTTAAAGTAGTAGCACCCGCCTTAAGTAAATGTGTTATATTTTGCTCTAAATCTTTTTTAAACGCATCGGGTGTTTGTTTATCTAACGGAATGTGTTTGTTTGTATGGCAGGCAATTTCGTGCCCTTCGGCAATAATTTCTTTTATCAGTTCAGGATATTTTTCGGCTACTTCGCCAACGGTAAAAAAAGTACAGGTAAAATTATGCTTGCTTAACCATTTCATGTAAGCATGTGCATTGGCACATACACGCTCTTTAAATTTTTCTCCGTTAGGCATCCATAACCTAACATCTTCTAAATCTATACTGAATAGATATATTTTGTTTGAAGAACTATTGGTCATTTTTTTTGCTATCCAATTTATCTTTAAGCAAAGCTATATCCTGCGTTAAATCTTTTATCTGGCGTTGTTGTTTGGAGTTTACTACTGATAAGTGAACTAAAAAAATTATAATAGCAAAAATAGCAGCCAAAAAAACTAAAGCAGGTGCGTAATAAACACCTAACAGTTTCGCAATAACATCAAGTCCGCTACGCCAAACTGAAAATACAATTAAAATCAATGTGCAAATTATCCAAACTATGGCATACTCTTCGCGTAATTTTCCTTTGGTAATTAAACGGAAAATAAAAAACATAAAAGCCAAAGCACCTAAAATGCTTATTATTTGTATTTTATAGGGTACTACGTTTTCCATTTAGTTTTAATCTTAAGTAAATAAAAATAATAGCCAAACTTACTTTAACCATGTAGTAAATGCTTTTAAACGAGCTGATGGATGATTGCCCTCCAATGCGTTCGCGCATAACAACCGGAATTTCTTTTATGCGTAAATTATTTAATGCAAACAATATAATAGCTTCCGGTTCCGGATATTCATCCGGATAATAACTACAAACTTCTTTTAAGGCTTTATTATTTATGGCTCTAAACCCCGATGTGTTATCGGTGATGGTTTTTTTTACCAAAAATTTATTTAAAAATTTAAAATAATTAATGCCTAATCGGCGTGCAAAAGTCGATTGAAAACCTTCTTTTTCTAAAAAACGAGAACCTATAACCACATCAGCTTCATTAGCCATAATGGGTGCAATTAAATTTATTAATTGGTCGGCCGGGTGTTGCCCATCGCCATCTAACTGTATAGCCACATCAAAATCATACAATAAGGCGTACTTAAAACCTGCCTGCACTGCACCGCCAATGCCAAGGTTAACTGATAAATCTAAAACCTTGGCATTAAAACTTTTTAATAAAGCTAAAGTATTGTCCTTACTACAATCATTAATAAAAACAGGCTCAATGTAGCAATTAGGAATTTTAATGCTGCTAATTTCATTAAACACGTCAGTAACGCATTCTTCTTCGTTATAACAAGGTATAATAACAGCAATTTTCATGTACTACTTTTTTCTTTCGCCTTTTCTGGCGGCATCGTAATCCGGCCCCACCAATTCGTGCATATATTTATCATAATCTTCATCAGATAAACTAAACTTTCCAAAGGTGCGCCAGTAAGCGGCTTTGCTCATAGCATCATAATGAAGTAAATGACGGTCAATCGGATGGTCGTACTGATAGGTTTGAATAATATTTACACATAAAAACCCCGACACTAAAAAAACGGTTAAACCCCTTGCCGCAAAAACAAAAAATTGTTTTTTAAAATCTAACGAAAAAATGTATTGGTAAAATGCCGCTAATGGAATTGCCATTAAAGCATATGCCTGCACCAAAGCCCGCATGCCAAAACCACCGCCATACCACCAGCACCACCAGCACGATAGCATATATATATTTATAGCCATATAAACCAGTATAGGTAATTTAAAGCCGTTTGTTTTTTGTTTTAGTATAAAAAATAACCCAACAACGGCAAGCAACATTACGGGTGTGTACACAAACCACCCTTTGCGGTAACTAAACAATAGGTTTATTATTTGAGGATCTAACCAAAAAAACCGCTCAGTGCTTCCATACGAAAAAAATAAAAAACTATCAGCTTTTACTTTCCAGTAAATCATTTGTGGTAACCACATTATAAAAAAGCCAACTAAAAACAGCGGTATGTTTTTGTACGAAAAAATTACTTGTTTTAATTTACCAGTAAAATCTGAAAATGATGTTACGCCATACAATGCAAAAACAATAAAAATTAAAATTTCGGTTGGCCTTATAACCGATAGCAAGCCAACTGTTAAACCTATCCATAAAAAATAAATGCTCTTTTGTTTTTCGTGCCACTTACAAGTGAGCAACATACATAAGCTTATTAAAAAAAACGTATAACAATGGCTCATTTCGCCATCTCTAAAAGTGTAGTAAAATAAATTAGTGGCAAAAAATATCGTAATTATTGTTAAGGCTGTTATTCCATCGCTATAAAAACGTCGTAAAACAAAGCTGAGTATAATTAAACCCATCAAGCAATAAAATAACGAGCCGTAGTGTACGCAGGTACCATATGGTTCGGAGTAGCCTGTTAACGGACTATGTTGGTTCATAGCTATTTTATGCCCCAGAAAAAAAAACGGACTATACATGAGTGCCATGCCATAAGTGCCTTTTGCAATGCCATTGCCGTTAGGGGCAGTGGTTAACCAATATTGGGTGGTGTAGCTAAAACTTAAATCGTGGTAAATAAAGGTAGCGGGCAAGTACGAATAATAATTATCGGCATCCCACATAAAAGGGGTTTCGCCTTTATCGCTGTTCCAAAACCGCCAGTAGTTTTGCGAAAAAATCATAAACACAAAAACAAAAATCAGCGTATAGGTGGTAATCCAATATGGTTTTTTTGTACTGTCCATTCTTAATCTTTATTCTTATTTACACCTGCTAAAGCATCTAATATAGATGATATAAACGATAGCACAATGCTAAAGAATAGCGCTGTAAAAAAGCCTCGTACATGAAACCCGTCAACTAAATGCTCGGCCAAAATAATTATCAAAGCATTTATAACTAAGTAAAATAAACCAAGCGTAAGTATAGTTACCGGTATGGTTAAAAACACCAAAACAGGTTTTAGCACCGCGTTTAAAAAAGCTAACACAATGGCTAAAATAAAAGCCGTAAAAAAACTATTACCATCTATGCTTACACCGGGCAACAACCAAGCTGTAATTAACACGGCAACGGTCGATAAAATTAATTTTATTATAAAATTCATATATCTGTTAAAATTCGGCTTAAAATTAGTAATTTAGTTTAATGATTAGACTTCTATTTTTCGCCCTTTTAATTTCAGTTACCTGCGCAGCGCAACAAGCTCAAATGAATGTGGAGCTTATTAAAGCTTTGCACAGTAATACATCAAAATCATACCCTGTTTTAGTAAGAGGTAATGTTGCTGTAGTAAAAGAATTTACGGCTACACACAAAGGCTTTTTTAAATACAATTCAGGTACTATAAGTTCTGTAATTCTTTCGGGGCAAGCCATTCAGCAACTTGCTAAAACCCCTCAAATAAAACAGATAGAATATTATGTTAACCATGTGCGCCCTTTAGATGATACGGCCATTGTAAAAAACAACGTGCTCAAAATTCATAATGGAGTTTCGCCTTTACCGCAAGCTTATGATGGTAAGGGCATTATTTTTGGTTTAATTGATACGGGCATAGATTTTACCCATCCTGATTTTAAAGATAGCACCGGCAAAAGCCGTATTGCATGGCTGTGGGACCAAACCAAGGCTACAGCCGGCAACACGCCACAACCGTACGGGTACGGACAAGAATGGAACAACCAGGAAATAGATAGTGGTTTATGCACGCATCAGGATTTGTTTGCCTTTGGGCATGGAACCCGTGTAGCAGGTGTTGCAACAGGTAATGGCAATAAAAACTCCATATATAAAGGCATTGCACCAAAAGCAGAAATTATGTGTGTAGCCATTAATTTTAATAGTAATGGACCTACCATTTTAGATGCCATGCATTACTTAGTTAATAAAGCAGTAGCTGCCAACAAACCTTTTGTAATTAATATAAGCCTGGGCGATTATTATGGTTCGCACGACGGGCAAGATTTGCAAACACTTGCTATGGATAGTTTGATAGCAAATATACCGGGGCGTTGTTTGGTAGCTGCTGCAGGTAATTCAGGTAACATCCCAATTCACTTGCAATACACAGTAAATGCCGATACTAATTTTACTT
Source organism: Bacteroidota bacterium (assembly GCA_013287545.1). Classification (GTDB taxonomy): domain Bacteria; phylum Bacteroidota; class Bacteroidia; order B-17B0; family Aurantibacillaceae; genus PALSA-968. Next base: position 42,831 of record JABDDQ010000008.1, read on the forward strand.
TTACACGTATACCCAATACCAATAATATTACCCAGTTTGGTTATGGCATATTTGCCGATACTACTAACTTTAAAAATGTACATTATACAATAGGCGTTTACGATTCTACAACTTATAAGTATTTGGGTAATATTGGTTTTCGTACTATAACATCGGCTTTAAACACCGTTACCAACGATACCATTAAGTTTAATGGAGCTCATATTGGCATTGTGCAAACAGCAGCGGGTGTAAACGGAAAAACCTACGAGTTAGATGTGAACATTATTCCTGATTCTATCGGTTATTTTTGGACTTTAGAAACTACGGGTTCGGGTTTTTTTGATGCCTGGTACGACCCCGATGGTTCAGGTGATTTTGAGTTTCTTCCCAAAAATCAAATTCCGGCACCTTTGGCAAGCATGCCTAAAATGAGTTATTATAAAGCACCCGATAGCCTACAAACAATTTGTACAAGTTTTCAATGTAGTAAAGAGGTTATAACAGTTGCCAATTATAATGAGCGTACAGGCTTTACTACCTTGGGTGGAGTTTTTTCAACTTGGCCGGGTCCTTATGATACACTTTCGCCGAGTTCGAGTTCTGGTCCAACACGCGATGGGCGTTTAAAGCCCGATATTGCAGCCACAGGTGATAACATTGTAGCACCGGGTACCTTATCTTTATGTCAGTGGGATGCTATCAATTATCCCGGCAATAGCAACATATCGCAAGATACGATGTATATGATATTTAGTGGCACATCAGCTGCATCTCCAAACGTAGCAGGAGTAGCCGTATTATATCTGCAAGCAAACCCAACCGCCACAAACCAAGATATTAAGCAAGCCATAACCAATTGCCCTAAGCGCGATTATTTTACCGGCAACAATTTACCCACTAATAGTTGGGGCTACGGTAAGTTAGATGGCTTTAGTGCTTTAACCTGTAACCTAACAACGGGTATAAAATCTACCTTTAAAAATGAAAATGTGTTAGTGTACCCAAACCCGGCACACCAACAAATACAATTTATTTTTAATAACGATGCCGCTAATGCCGACTTAGTTGTTTACTCGCTTTTAGGTGAACAAGTGTATAGCACACATGCTTATACAAATAATGTTAATGTACCGGTGCAGCAATTGGCAGATGGTTTATATTTGTACAAAATTTTGAAAAACAACACACTTGTTTCGCAAGGCAAGTTTGTTAAGCAATAGTTTATATGGCAAAAAAAGCAGCTAAAAAAATAGCGAAGAAAGCAACAAAAAAAGTCGCTGTTAAAAAAAGTCCGGCTAAAAAATCAGCAGCGAAAAAAGCTCCAGCAAAAAAATCGACCTTTGTAAAACACGTTACACACCTTAAAGCAGGCGATGCTGTTCCTAACTTTACAGGTAAAGACCAAAACGGAAACCCAATTTCGTTAAACGATTTTGCAGGTAAAACCTTGGTGCTTTATTTTTACCCTAAAGATGACACCAGTGGTTGCACTGCACAATCGTGCAGCTTACGCGATGAGTATCAGTATTTAGTTAAGAAAGATTATGCTGTAATAGGTGTTAGTAAGGATGATGAAAAATCGCATCAAAAATTTATTAAAAAATTCAGCCTTCCTTTTCCGTTAATTGCCGATGTAGATAAAACCATTATAAACGCTTTTGATGTGTGGGGTAAAAAAATGTTTATGGGTAGAATTTTTGATGGCATTTTGCGTACCACTTTTATTATAAAAGATAAAAAAATTATTCGTGTTATTACCGATGTAGATACCGAAGGGCATGGCAAACAAGTAATGGAGGGTTAATCAGTGATTAAGCTTTCGGTTGTTATTATAACTTTTAACGAAGAAAAAAATATTGCACGTTGTTTAGCTTCGGTAAAAAACGTGGCCGATGATATTGTGGTTGTCGATTCTTTTAGTAAAGATAAAACCAAAGAAATTTGTTTAGCTGCCGGTGTACGTTTTGTTGAGCATGCTTTTGACGGACATATTCAGCAAAAAAACTGGGCAATTACACAAGCCAACTATCCGCACGTTTTATCATTAGACGCTGATGAAGCGTTAGATGAAACGTTACAAAAATCAATTATAGCCGCTAAACAAAACTGGCAGCACGATGGTTATTACATGAACCGCCTTACCAATTATTGCGGACATTGGGTAAAGCATTGTGGGTGGTATCCTGATACAAAATTGCGCTTGTGGGACAGTACCAAAGGCGAGTGGCGTGGCATAAACCCGCATGATAAGTACGAAATGTTTCAGGGCGATAAAACTACGGGTTACTTGAAAGGTGATATTTTACATTATAGTTTTTATACAATTGATAGTCACATAAAACAAATACAATATTTTACCGATATATCTTCAAAGGCTTTGTTTCAAAAAAGTTACAAACCAAGTTTTATAAAATTATACCTAAGCCCCATAGCTACTTTTATTGATGGCTATTTTTTAAAACTCGGTTTTTTAGACGGCAAGTACGGTTTTGAAATTTGTAAAAACTCTGCATGGGCTACTAAGTTGAAGTATCATAAGTTGAAGGCGTTGTATAAATAATTCACCTTATCATTTCGAAGGAGGCACGACTGAGAAATATGTTTAAAAATGGGTTTCTCCCTACAGTCGAAATGAAAATCACTAAAAAAACTTCGCCATCTCCTGTTGCATTTTTTCAGCTTCGGTAGCGGCGGCTTGTGCAAAATCTTCGTTAACTGCTCATAATTAAATTTTAATTTATTACTTTTAAAAGTAATTAGCAGTTTTATAGCAATGAAATTTATTAGAGTAAAATTTCTTACATTAATTTTATTTACAAATGCTATACTTTTAATAGGTCAGGTGCCTTACTCAGTTAATCAAATACAATACAGTAGTACATTAAACAACGTTTTATTTACTAAAACAGATTCGATAAAAGATAAAATTTGGCTCGATTCAGGTTTACCTTATTACAATATGCCTATTAATAGCAAATGTTTTACATCTGGGGATTTTGGAGAAGATACACTTGTATTTTGCGATTGTTTTAAAAAACACGATACCATCTACATATCCTTAAGTGCCCCTTCTGCATGTTGTTGTCATATTCTCACCTTACAACTTATAGGTAAAAGTTTTACTTCAAATTTCTTCTGCTCTTACGATATTTCCCCATCTAATGTAACCATGCACCCTATAAAAAGCAACTTAGTACTAAAACAATCAACAACAAATCCTAACGATTTGTTAGAAGGATACGTGTCTTTTAATGGAGAAGGAAAATACAATCTTTCAGCAACGTTCAGAAAACTTACTCGTCAAGAAAAAAATTCTATATTCAAACAACAAGTGCAGGGGTACTTTAAATGTAAGGTAAAATAATTTTATTCGGCCCGCAGGTGTTATCACCAACAAGTAAATCCACTAAAAAAACTCCATCATCTCCTGTTGCATTCTTTCAGCTTCGGTAGCGGCAGCTTGTGCAAAATCTTCGTTAGGCGATGCGTAAATAATTTGGCGAGATGAGTTAACCAGCAAACCAATATCTTTAGTTAAGCCATATTTGCAAACCTCGGCTAAGCTCCCCCCCTGCGCACCCACACCCGGTATTAGTAAAAAATGGTTGGGTACAATTTTACGTACATCTTCTATCCATTGGGCTTTGGTAGCACCAATTACATACATCATATTTTCATCGTTACCCCATTGTTTCGATGTTTTTAAAACATCTTCATACAAATGAACTTCTTTCTGGTGTTCTAAATGTACCATGCGCTGTGTTTGAAAATTAAACGCGCCCTCGTTACTGGTTAATGCCAACAGCACCACCCATTTATTTTGGTACGTTAAAAAAGGCTTTACCGAATCGATGCCCATATAGGGTGCAACGGTTAAGGCATCAGCCTGCATTTCTTTAAAAAACGCACGGGCATACATGGCCGATGTGTTTCCAATATCGCCACGTTTGGCATCAACAATAATAAAATGCTTGGGGTAATTTGTTTTTATGTACGCAACCGTTTTTACCAAACTTTGGTAACCCTTTACACCATGCGCTTCGTAAAAAGCGGCATTGGGTTTAAAGCAAACGCAGTACTTGTGTGTAGCATCTATAATGGCTTTGTTGAAAGCAAAAATAGCATCCTCTTCTTTTAAAAGATGCTTGGGTAGTTTTTCTATATCGGGGTCTAAGCCCACGCACAGAAAACTTTTTTTGTTTTTTATTTCGGTAATTAGTTCTTGGCGGGTCATCGTATTCTGCAGATACTTTTTAGATAAGAATGCTTTAGCGCACGCTTATTTCATGCCGGGCATTTTAGGCATGTTTTTCATCATCTTCATCATGGCACCTTTATCCTGCATCATGCGCATCATTTTGCGGGTTTCTTCAAACTGTTTCATTAGTTTGTTTATCTCTTGTATCGATTGTCCGCTGCCTTTTGCAATACGCGCACGGCGACTTCCATTTATCAATTCAGGTTTCTCTCGCTCAGCCGGAGTCATTGATTGAATGATGGCTTCAATGTGTTTAAAGGCATCATCTTTAATGTCAACATCTTTCATGGCTTTGCCCACACCCGGTATCATGCCCACTAAATCTTTTATGTTACCCATTTTTTTAATTTGGTTTAACTGAGCCAAAAAGTCGTTAAAGTCAAATTTATTTTGAGCAATTTTTTTAGATAGTTTGCGGGCTTCTTCTTCGTTGTATTGCTCTTGCGCTTTTTCTACAAGTGTTACAACATCACCCATGCCCAATATCCTATCCGACATACGTGTTGGATGGAACACATCAATGGCTTCCATCTTCTCACCTGTACCAACAAATTTAATAGGTTTGTTTACTACCGTTTTAATTGATAGGGCCGCACCACCGCGTGTATCGCCATCTAATTTAGTAAGTACAACACCATCAAAATCCAATCTATCGTTAAATGCTTTGGCTGTGTTAACGGCATCTTGTCCCGTCATAGCATCAACCACAAATAAAATTTCGTTTGGCTTAATTTCTTTTTTTCAGCGCGGCAATTTCGTTCATCATCGCCTCATCAACCGCTAAACGACCTGCAGTATCTATAATAACAACCGTGTTACCGTTTTCTTTAGCTTGTGCTATACCGCGTTTAGCAATTGATATAGGGTCTTTGCTCTCGGCATCCGAAAACACCTCAACACCAATTTGCTCGCCCAACACATGTAATTGGTTTATAGCTGCCGGACGATAAACGTCGGCCGCAATAAGCAAAGGTTTTTTACCGCGTTTAGTTTTTAAATGGTTAGCCAGCTTACCGGTAAAGGTTGTTTTACCCGAACCCTGTAAACCACTCATTAAAATAATGGTTGGGTTACTATCTAACTTAATATCGGCGGTTTCGCCGCCCATTAGGCTGGTTAGCTCATCGTGTGTAATTTTTACCAGTAACTGACTGGGCGATATAGCAGTTAACACCTGTTGCCCAAGTGCTTTTTCTTTAACGGTATCGGTAAATTGTTTAGCTACTTTGTAGTTAACATCGGCATCTAATAACGCTTTGCGAACCTCTTTTAAAGTTTCGGCTACGTTAATTTCGGTAATTTTTCCTTGTCCTTTTAAAACCTTAAAGGCCCTGTCCAGCTTCTCACTTAAACTATCAAACATGTAATGTAATTTTTTACGAAATTAAACTATTTTGAGCAAAAAACAGTAAAAAAGAGGGTGGTTTTTGGCTATTCTTCTTGTCATTTCGACCGTAGGGAGAAATCTGTATTTGGGCGTTTCGCTTAATTACAAGTGTCGGGCTTTATAAATGGTAGGGGGCATCAACTTACAACTTTCTGTTCATATAAGAATGACAATTAAATGTTATTTAAAAATAAGCAGATCTTCAATTGGGATGGAAACATCTAAATTATAACAACTATTGCATTGCCTCATACCAATTTTAATAAGGTAATCTTCTGGTAAGACATAATATTTTTGGTCTTTTTTTGTATCGATACTAAAAACTCCTGTGTTTTTATAATATCCATTTTCCTCGTTATAATCTTTTCGTATCTGTTCGCATGTTAAATGGTTATGAAAGATTTTTCGATGGTACAAATTCATTAAATGTGCCGTGTCTTTATAACGTTGAAACCTTTCTTTAAATCGTTTCTCTTTTTCAAGAGTTTCTGCAAAATTTTTGAACCTATCATTTTCATTCATATAAGTATATAAATTTAAAAAATAGGCGCTTTGATTACTAAAGCAGATTACTAGGTCTTCTATTGTAAAATAATTTTTATCTAAATTCTCTAATGAAAATTTCTCTCTCATTTTTTTAATAATAGTAGGAGAATAACCTTGATTATTTAAAAATGCCATAGCGTAAAATGCAATTGAACTTGCAGTTGCATTTGTAACATATTTTTTGGAATCTGTTGCCAATCTAATATTTACTTTTGTTACTTAAAGATAGTACTTTTTGCTTTCAAAAAAAGCAGCCTAATCCCAAATACAGATTTCTCCCTACGGTCGAAATGACAAGAATGAGAGATTAAACTAAATCTCCTTGCGCATACGCGCTACGGGTATATCAAGTTGTTCGCGGTATTTGGCAATAGTGCGGCGGGCAATGTTATAGCCTTTATCTTTTAGTATTTTGCAAAGGGCATCATCGGTAAGGGGTTTACGTTTATCCTCTGCACCAATAAAATCAGAAAGGATTTTTTTCACCTCGCGAGAAGATACTTCTTCGCCGCTATCGGTGCTTAACGATTCGGAAAAGAAAAACTTTAACGGAAACGTACCAAAAGGCGTGGTAACATATTTGCTATTAGCCACACGAGATACGGTTGAAATATCTAAGCCCACCTTCTCTGCAATGTCTTTCAAAATCATGGGCTTTAATTTGGTTTCATCGCCCGTTAAAAAATATTCGCTTTGCTGTTTCATTATAGCGTTCATGGCTATCAGCATGGTTTGCCTACGCTGAAACAAAGCCTCAATAAACCATTGGGCGTTTTCTACTTTATTGCGTATAAAGCCCGCGGCTTCTTTCGAGCTTTTATCTTTTTCTTTATTGTAACGCGTAAGCATTTCCAGGTAATCGGCACTCACTTTTAAATCGGGCATGTTACGCGATGTTAAGCTTAGTTCCAACTCCCCATCGGTACTGGTAATAACAAAATCAGGAATAACCTCTTGTATGTTTTGCGACGATTGCCCCGATGTGCTACCCGGTTTAGGGTTTAGCTTGGTAATTTCGTGCAGAATGTCTTTTAAATCTTCTTCGCTTATATCAAGCTTTTTGGCAATTTTATCGTAATGCTTTTTTGAGAATTCATCCATGCAGGTTTTTACCACATCAATAGCGTAATGAATTTCTTTTGTTTTATGCGGGTTGCGTTCTAACTGCAACAACAAACACTCCTGCAAGCTACGTGCGGCAATGCCCGGAGGGTCTAAGGTTTGCAGCAGTTTTATCATCTCCTCTACTTCGGCATCATTTGTAATAATGTTTTGGGTAAAGGCTAAATCATCTACTAAGGAGTGGGTATCACGGCGAATGTAACCATCATCATCAATGCAACCAATTAAGTATAAGCCAATGGTGTATTTGCCATCGTGTACATCTAATAAACCAAGTTGTTCTTCCAGCAAATCATGAAAATCGGTAAGCTCACGTACCGGTGTTTCTTTTATGTCATTATCCTTACCGTTGTTGTTTATCTGATATTTAAAATCGGCAAACTCATCTTCATCTACATAATCTTCAAAACTAATATCGTCATTTTGCAGACTAATTTCTTCGTTATCGCGTTCGTCGTTATCTATATTATCATTTCCATCCACTTCATCAACCGACGATTCTTCGTTGGTAAAATCTTCTTCACTATCGGCGCTATCGTTTTCTTCTTCAAGGGCGGGGTTAAGTTCCAGTTCTTCTTTAATGCGTTGCTCCAATGCCATAATAGGCAATTGTATCAGTTTCATTAACTGAATTTGCTGCGGAGAAAGTTTTTGTTGCAGCTTTAAATACTGCGATTGTCTAAGTGCCATAAATCTTGCACTAAAATACAAATAAGTTTTATGTTTTACGTCGATTAAAAACCAAATGATTTTGTAATTTCAACCTCTTAAACAAACTCATGAAAATTTTAAAATTTGGAGGAACCAGCGTAGGTTCTGCCGACCGAATGAAATCGGTTGCCACTCTTCTTAAAAAAAATACCGAGCCTGTTATTGTAGTTTTAAGTGCTATGAGTGGCACTACCAATAACCTGGTTGAACTGGCTACTAACTTATATGCTAAAAACCACAGCAAGGCTAACGAAGTAATTTCAACTTTAGAGAATAAGTACAAGCAAGAAATAAAAAACCTATACAAAACCGAAACCGCTTTACAAAAAGCAGCAAACCTTATTACCTACCATTTTGATTATTTGCGTTCGTTTACACTGGATATGTTTACGGTTAACGAGGAGAAAGCTATACTGGCACAAGGCGAACTTTTATCTACCGCCATGTTTCAGTTTTATTTAGAGGAGATAGGTGAGAAATCTATTTTGTTACCCGCGCTAAATTTTATGCGCATTGATGATAACGAAGAACCTGATTTAGCTTACATAGAAACACACCTAAAGCAAGAGTTAGAAAAAAACAAAGGCCACAACTTTTACATTACTCAGGGGTTTATTTGCCGCAATATTTTTGGCGAGATAGATAATTTAAAACGTGGTGGAAGCGATTATACGGCTTCGTTAATTGGAGCAGCTTTGCAGGCAAGCGAAATTCAAATTTGGACCGACATTGACGGCATGCACAATAACGACCCGCGAGTGGTTAACAAAACGCATCCTATTGAGCAACTATCGTTTGACGAGGCGGCCGAGCTTGCTTACTTCGGTGCAAAAATTTTACACCCTACTTGTATTTTACCGGCACAAAAACGCAACGTGCCTGTAAAATTACTGAACACCATGCAACCCGATGCTAAGGGAACCATTATAACCAAAGATGCTGCGGGCACGGGCATTAAAGCCGTTGCCGCAAAAGATGGCATTACATCTATCAGCATTAAATCGGGGCGAATGTTATTGGCCTATGGTTTTTTACGTTCGGTGTTTGAAGTTTTTGAACGCCACAAAACTCCTATTGATATGATAACCACATCGGAGGTGGCAGTATCCTTAACCATTGATAGCGATAAACATATAAAAGATATTGTAGAGGAACTTGAAAAATTTGGACAAGTTAGTCTTGATAAAGATCAAACCATAATTTGCATTGTGGGCAATGTAAGTTTTGATAAAGTGGGTTACGCCCAAAAAGTTTTTAATGCGCTTGGTGAAATTCCGGTAAGGATGATATCGTACGGGGGGAGTGAGTACAACATTTCGGTACTGGTAAAAAGCGAGTACAAAAAACAGGCATTGCAGGCACTAAACACAGGTTTATTTAATTATTAGGCAATGTCGGCATTACAAAAATATCATACATTTTTTGCGCAGCATAAAACGCCTTTCTATTTTTATGATACCGATTTATTGCAGCGTACAATTAGTGAAATAAAAAAAACATCGTCTGCATACAATTACCATGTACACTACGCTTTAAAAGCAAACACCAACGATGTGCTTTTAAACATTATTAAACAAGCAGGCTTGGGTGCAGATTGTGTTAGCGGCAACGAAGTAAAAAAAGCCGTTGAACTTGGTTTTAGTACAAACAACATTGTGTTTGCAGGCGTT